>JAHJDU010000609.1 GCA_018812385.1 Pseudomonadota bacterium | reverse complement strand
CCTGGATAAATCATAGGGATTTCTGGTTGGGCCATA
The DNA here is from genome assembly GCA_018812385.1 of Pseudomonadota bacterium. Lineage (GTDB taxonomy): Bacteria > Desulfobacterota > Desulfobacteria > Desulfobacterales > Desulfobacteraceae > Desulfobacula. The sequence continues at coordinate 5,132 of JAHJDU010000609.1, read as the reverse complement.
GTGGAGATTATTCGTGGTTATGCCAAAAGCAAATTCATGCATATTTGTTTTACCAATAATGATAGCTCCGGCCTCTTTTAATTTTTTGATAACATTGGCATCTTGTGGAGGTGTCCATGATTCAAGTATTTTTGATCCACCAGTTGTCCTGATATTCTTTGTGTCAAGATTGTCTTTAACAGCAATGGGTAACCCATGTAAAGGACCAATAAATTTATTTTGTTTGGCAAGATTATCCAGCCTCTCAGCCTCTCTCATGGCAGCATCCCCTGCCACTGTAATATATGCATTAATGCCATCAGGTTTGCTAAATTTTTTAATCCTGTCAAGGTATAGTTCTACAAGTTTTTTAGAACTCAATTCCTTTGTTCGAATCATTTTCGACAGTTGATAAAGTGATAAATTCGCCAAACCTGTGCCTGAAGCAGAACTTCCCCATGCTAAAGGCCCCATAGATCCTGCCAAAACCAATCCAGCACCTGTGGCCAGAGAAGTTTTCATAAATGTTCTGTCCATATTTTCTTTTTCGTTGTCCATTTTACCCCCTTTAATTAAGTTACCCCTGTCTTTCAAATAACTCATTTTTAATTTGCGCCCTTACTGGATTACCCTTTTTTTGTTGTGACAGAAAAATATTGAGTTGGGTATCCCCAGATTTGGGGATGAGGAATAAGGGAAGGATAAAATCAGAAGGAGATATCCACGATTCCTTCAAATAAGACTGAAATAAGTTCTGAACGATTAGTTACATCTACTTTCATGAAAATATTTTTTAGGTGAGTTCTAACGGTATAAAAAGTAATACCAAGAACTTCGGCAATTTCAGTATCGATTAATCCTTTACAAACAAGTAGACAGACTTCTATCTCACGGGGCGTTAAATGATGTCGGATAGACAGCAAATCCTTATCAATTTTAATAGGAGCGGCTTGATTTGCCATTACAGCAGTCATGGGTTGCTCTTTTTTGGGGTAGGATACGGAACAGGCAGACAGGTAGTAAATCCCCCATTCTGTATGATAGAAATTTTTACACGCAAGTGAGCGGATATATGAATAAAAGGAAATATACTCGGCTTTGGTTAAAGTTTTTTCAATCTGCATGGCTTTCTTGTTTCGAAAAATAAGAGTGCCCTTATCATCAAAAAGGAATAGCGCAGTTTGGGTATTCTCAAGCAGTTTATTCCAGAAAGTTGATTCACCCTTTGCCATGGTCATGGTTCTGATATTACGTAATGCATTTCGAAAATAAGGGAGGATAATATTTAAAAGAGCGACTTCCCGCTTCCCAAAATTGGATTTATGCTTGGCCCGCCATATTCTAAGATCACCAATATTCAAGTTACCATCATATGCATACACATTCATTCCATAATATAGACCATCTTTATGTAAAAAATCATTGAAAAATTCTGTGTTTACCAAATCTTTTTGAGGCATCACTTCGCAAACAAGTGTAGCCTTCTTTTTTTTTTGCAATTCTGATGTTATGGGATCATGAAACTGGTAATAGCACTCATACTGGGAAAGGTTATCAATGGACATATTAACAGAAACCCCTTTTCTGAACACTTTTTCATCCTGGTCCCATATAAAGGAAGCAATGAAATCAGCATTGAATAAACATAATAAATCGTCAAATATTTCTTTCCGAATGGCGTCCTGATCTTTAATAATGGAAAGTTTTTCAAAAATATTGAAAAGAAGATTTATTTCACTTGTTTTTAAATTTGAAAGCGAGTTGAGTTCGTCTTTGAAAGAGTTTATATGGGCGCTAATTGTCATTATATTCACTGCCCTTTTAGTAGATTAGTTCAATAAAATTAATCCATTAAAATTATCTATACCCATTTAATCTCAAGTCTTATATTTAAAAGATATGTATTGTCAAGTTGATTCCCTCCCGATAATTCTATTGCATGCTGTTTTATTGTGATTAGAACTAAAAAAAATGTTTTTGAAAAAGCTGATCGTTTAAGAACAAAGAAATCCATCAAATATCAAGAAACAAAGCAAGCCCTGATGGCATCAGCAGTGACGAGCAAAAATGAAAGCAGGGTGGTGACTTCCAAAAGAATTGATGAGTGGATAGCACCAAGAGATGGGTAAGCACTGTAACGTGTAGTTCTCGCTTTTGGAAAATTCTTCCGAGCACAAGATGTTGTATCGATATTATTTTTTTCCCCAGATTCAAAATTCCATTATATGTGAGAGTCCAAAATTAAATTTCCAAATCTTCCATTATGGTTAATTGGATTAAATTTGGGAAATATCTTTAATATTTTTCACTGTGGACTTTGTTTATACTTCCTCGGTATGGCAAAAAAATCATATCATCGTATTCATTGTTCCCTGCTTAACAATTATTGATCAAATGTATGATTAAAGCTCAGCACGAAAAAACTCAATATATAATACACAAAATATATTGAGTTTGACCGTTTTTCGAGCGTATCCACTGATAAAATGGTTTGAAAGTGTGTTGGAAACTCAATAGAAAACATTTAGTATACTTTCAAAAAGTCCAAGTATGTTATTGCTTTTGAAACTTTGGAATAATTTAATGATCACTTTGCTTTACAATCCCAATACTTATTGGTAGAGAAGGTATTATAATTCCAAACTAAATAAGCAAACGATATCTCAACACAAATTCAAAGAGGAGATACTATTATGATTGGAGCACTGATTGCTAAATACAAAATAAATCATGCATTTGATGCTTTGAATCGTCGCGATTTTGAAGCATTTTTATCAGACTGGAGGGATGATTGTACATTTATTTATCCTGGGAATTTACCGGTAAGTGGAAAATTTGAGGGTAAAGAGGAAATAGCAAAATGGTTCAGAAACTTTCTGGATCAATTCCCTAAATTAACTTTTACAGTAAAAAACCTTTGTGTGGATAATGTCTTTGATTTCATCGGGACAAATACAGTTGCAGCACATTGGGATATCAATTACACAAATCGAGATGGAAAAGAAATTCAAAACAGTGGGGTCACGGTCATCAAGATAAAATTTGGTAAAGCTGAATTAGTCACAGATTATATTTTTGATACTGACGAAAAGTTCAAAGCTGCATGGAGCGTCACAGAAAAGTCTTCACCTACTGTATCGCAAGAAATTGAATCTGTTGAAACTGTGCTTGAAAAAAATATTCCGGATACCCCCACTGATGACACTTCAAAATTGATAGGCAATACTGGCACTCTTGTTTTTCATAGTTCTGGTTGTAAGTATTCAAAAAGTAAAAAATGTACTGCTGTTTTCAGCACCAGGGAAGAAGCAATTCAGAAAGGTTATAAATCTTGCGGAACATGTAAACCTTAGAAGGAGCACTCACACCTTGGCACTTACCAAACAAATAATCATTGAAAAAATCTCAGAAAAAAACAATCTATCCCCATCAGAAGCAAAGAATACAATCGAAACGCTCCTTGAAATCATGAAATCCACCCTGGCATCTGGAGAAGATATAATGATATCAGGTTTTGGAAAATTTCAGGTTAATGAAAAAGCACCGCGTAAGGGAAGGAATCCTGCTACCGGGAAAGACATGGTATTGGATAAACGGAGGGTTGTGGTGTTTAAGTGTGGAGGGAGGTTGCGGGCGAAGTTGAATGGGGAGGAATGACAGGAGATGTTGAATTTATGACAACATATAAAACTATTTTTGAATCCAAAGAGGAAATTTATGGAATTGTCCCAAGAGCAAATGATTGGGTCCATTATTCAAGCATACTGAAAATAAAGGATGGTGGGAAGTATCCTGTATCACTTGAAATGTCATTTGTTCCACCTCATCCTTTCGCATTTAATATGCCAGAAAAACGATCTATAAAGGCAGTGAGCATTACGGATGCATATGCTAAAGTTATAAAATATTTCAATAAATTTGGTATTGAATTCCGATGAAAGCATTATTAGAGTTTGCACTGACTATGGAGAAGTTGAAATACCCTTGGAAATAAAAATTTCCCAGGTGCTTGGCCAGCTTAAATCCCGAAAAGCTGTTATTGTGTTTGACCAGGGATCTGAAACCTGTACAATTTTGAGAAGGGATGATCCTGTTTTGAAAGCTATTGAGGATTGATTAATTTTATCAACGTCAAAAATAAGCAATAAAGTTAATTCGCTTTAGTTGCTGAAAACAATGCTAAATTACCGCCGCCAACAACTTTCTTTTTCTCGACATATAGATTATTTGTTTCTATCAATGGCGGTAGACCTTTACCTGCAATAAAATCTCTATAATTTCTAAAATGCTCTCGACCAGCAATTCTTTCAAAAAATAAAATATTAATTTTAGACAACCAACCTTTCGGAAAACGAATAGGACCGGGATGAAAATCAACAAGCAATAATCGCCCATCTTGTTTCATTACCCTGGCCATTTCATCCATTACCGGAGGTCTAATTGAGTTAGGCATCTCATGTAAAGTTAACATGGCAATCACGAGATCAAAGTAACCATCTGAATAAGGCATCTGTGAAGCATCACCCAATTTTATATCCGCTTGCTCTCCAAGCTTTTTGCTTGCAACTTTTACCATTGAAGGAGATAAATCAATCCCGTAAACTTCACATCCCGCTTGTTGATAAAGCTTTAGATTTGTGCCTGTGCCACATCCGACCTCAAGAACCCGCATCCCCTCTTTTGGAATATACATTTTAAACATAATCTTTCTTAATACAGCAACAGATGGTTCAATAAATGTATCATAAAATTTTGATAATTTTTTATACGGATCTTTATTCATTTGATAACCTCAATATAAATAGATTTTTAAAAACTTTATCATTTTTAAATCATTCTCTGTCTAAATAATGCCCCACTGTATACCGCATATCCTCATCCAGATCATCTTTACCGGACAGCCACTGCAAATAATCCTTTGGGATATTCCTGAAACGCTCTCCTTTATGTTTCCCAAAAAACATTCGACTCAATAAAACCGGTTTGCTTGAAATATCCATCATTCTATTTTCAACAGCAGCAGGACCAATACTTTTGCTCATCCTTACAAATAATTTCTCAAATAATTTTTCAAGCACCAAAACATCACCCAGAGCATCATGGGCGGTGACCTCAACTTTAATACCCAGGAAATATCTTAAATATTGAAGATT
>JAHJDU010000608.1 GCA_018812385.1 Pseudomonadota bacterium | reverse complement strand
GGCGGTTTCCAAAACGGGCAGCAAGTCTTTTTATGGGGCATTGCTGGATAAACGGGCTGGAACCATTCAGCCTCTGGCTTATGCCTATGGACTTGCCAATGCAGCATTGAAAGCCGGGGCACAATTGTATAACCAATCTCCTGTGGTCGGGTTTGAAAAGACCAGGGATGGATGGAAATTAAAGACCCCAACAGGAACACTGACAGCAAAGTCAGTTATCATTGCAGTTCATGCATACCCGAGCCACGCATTTAAATCGAATAAAAAATTAATGGTGGGGATGAGTTTTTTTCAATTTGCCACCCAGCCGCTTTCAAAGGATGTATTGGAAACCATATTGCCGGAGCGTCAGGGTGCCTGGGATACCAATCTCATCCTGTCTTCCTATCGCCTGGATGCTGCCGGACGTCTTATTGTCGGCAGTGTAGGGACGGTGGAAGGCTTTGCCTATAATCTGCACGAAAACTGGGTAAAAAGAACGATTTCAAAAACATTTCCCCAGGTTGGAGATACTCAGCTCGAATATGGCTGGCATGGCAGATTTGCCATGACCACCAACCATATTCCAAGATTCCATGTGCTGGATAAAAACATGGTCATGATCACAAGTTATAATGGCCGGGGTATTGGTCCCGGGACCGTGTTTGGAAAACTTCTGGCCGAGTATATTACAGGAGGCTCCCCGGAAGATATCCCGTTGCCGATCTCAAAAATTGAACCGATATGGTCTCGCAATCTTTGGGGGCTCTTTTATGAAACAGGCGCAAGATTATATCATTTTATCCAGCGAAGGATTTAAAAAGGAATTCTGTTAAATATCCATTACATGGCCTCAGGTCTCTTTGGGGCCATGGATGTTTTATATTGATTTATCGGACAGGAACAATTTCCAGCCAGTAACCGTCCGGGTCATTGATGAAATAAATCCCCATATCCTTGTTCTCATAACAGATGCAGTCCATTTCTTTGTGAAGTTTGTATGCCCCATCAAAATCCGATGTTTTAAATGCAATGTGAAACTCTTCATCCCCTAAATTATATGGCCGGTCCATGGCTTTCAGCCAGGTGAGTTCAATTTTATTCTGGGTTGAGCCATCGCCTAAAAAAACAATAATATAACTGCTGTCTTTGGCCTCACTTCTTCTAGTCTCCTTTAGTCCCAGTGCTTTATTGTAAAATGTCAGACTCTTTTCAAGATCCAGCACATTAATATTGAAATGGTCTATGGTGAATTTCATGGTTAATCCTTTGTTTGAAGGTTATGTCATAAATTAAATAATCCCAGACAATAGATGATGGGTCAAGAAAAAAGCGTTTTTACAAGTTTTTTACAACATCTTTACTCCTTTATGACACATCCCTGAATCATATCCTATATATTTAAACCCGATGCAAGACAGATCTTTATATTGCGGTTTAGCAAAAAATTGATTAATTCAAAAGGTAAAGGAGAGGGACCATGACACATTTAAGACGTTATCAGCACCAGACAATTGTTTCATTTTTTACAGCATTGATTATTTTTGTCACAATGGCAGGGGGTGTTTGGGCAGGAATTGAACCTTCCAGACTTATCTGCAGGGTGGAGACAGACAGGGCAGTTCTGCCGGCAGGAGATTCCCAGAATGTGGTGCTTAAGATCACCCTTGATGCACCTCTGTCTCCGGCTCATATTAAAAGACCTTTGGTAAATCTTGCCCTGGTACTGGATCAGTCCGGTTCAATGAACGGCACCAAAATCCAACAGGCAAAGGCGGCTGCGATTGAAGCCTTAACCCGGTTAGGTTTGCAGGATGTTTTTTCCGTGGTGGTCTATGATACCAATGTCCATACTATTGTCCCGGCTCAGAACGCCAGGAACATCCAGGGAATTATTAATACCATTCAACAGATTCGCGCCGGAGGCAGTACAGCCCTTTTCGGCGGTGTCAGCCAGGGGGCTTCCGAGATCAGGAAAAATCTTGAAAATGATTATGTCCACCGCATTATTCTTTTGTCAGACGGGCTGGCCAATGTGGGACCCAGAATGCCGGCAGATCTTGGACGACTCGGGGCGGCTTTGATTAAAGAAAATATTTCTGTCACAACCGTGGGAGTGGGTACAGATTATAATGAAGATCTCATGGCACAGCTTGCCCAGAAAAGTGACGGCAATACATATTTTGTCGAGTCAGGATTTGATCTTCCCAGGATTTTTTCAGCAGAACTGGGAGATGTATTAAATGTAGTGGCGAAAAAAGTAAAAGTGATCATAACGCTGCCATACAATGTGCAACCCGTCAATATTATCGGAAGGGAAGGCAGGATAAGGGGAAACCGGATAGAACTTTCTATGAACCAGCTTTATGGGGGCCAGGAAAAGTATGCCCTGGTTGAAGTTAATATCCCAAAATCAATATCCGGATCAAGAATTAAGGTTGCCCGGGCTGATGTAACTTATGAAAATCCCTTCACTCAAAAACTGGAAACATCAAGCGGAACTTCATATGCCAGGTTCAGCAGTGATCCCAAAAAGGTTGCCAAATCAACCAACATTGATGTGGTCAGAGAATATCAATTAAATCTGAATGCCCTGGCACAGGAAAAAGCCATTGAACTGTCTGACAAGGGAAAGAAAAAAGAGGCTGTGCAAGAACTTAAACTATCTGCTGAAAGGTTGAAACAAATCGGTTCCCAATATGATGACAAAGAATTGTTAAAACAAGCCGATGAGCTGGAAGTTCAGGCTGAGATGATTGAGGATCAGGGCATGAGCAAGAAAAGTCGTAAATTGTTGAGAACTGAATCTTATCAGAAGAAAAATCAACAGCTTTCACAATAGGTGAAAAACTGGTATGGCTTATGGTATGACAAGTAAACGATCCATAATTATATTCTGGGCACTATTTTTAGTGCCCACCCTTATTATGGCAATTATTGCCTTTAAGCTTTTGTCCCACGAGCAAGACCGGATCAGTAAGTCAGCTCTGCATGCTCTAAGTGACAGGGCAAAAACCATTTCTGAAACCATCCACCTTACAATAGAAGCTGTTCAGGATAATCTTACACAGTCTTTACTGGTTCTTGATCGGGACGGGCTCAAAAAAAAACTTATTGAATGGGAAGAGACAAATCCCTTGGTACGCAATGTGTTTGTTTATAAAAAAGATCAGAATCTTGAATATCCGGTCAGGGGACTGGAATCCACCCTTGAAGAAAGGCTTTTTATTGCCCGGTATGACTCGCTGTTTTCAGGGAGAATAAAATTTGATTTTAATCAAGCTCCTTTAAAAGATGAATTAAAGATAAATGATGTCGTGGATTCTTATTCAGCACTAGGCAGATTTGATTCTGCTCCAAAAAAACAGATAGAATCATCCCGCCAAAAGCTTGTCGCCCTTTCAAGGGTTGCACAAAAAGCACCTGGTTCAGAGCAAAAGGACATTTTTTCCGAGGCAAAAGACCAAGAATTTTTAGAAAAGTCAGGATGGATTCCCTGGTTCAGTGAGAACGGCTTGTACATTTTGGGATGGGTCCAGAAATTTAAGGACGGGCCTGTATACGGGGTTGAACTGGAATTAATGACCTTATTGTCAAGGCTGGTGGTTGATTTTCCAGAATTGTCGGAAAAAGGTGCTGCCCTGGTGCTGATGGATGGAAACGGCAATTTCATGCATCAGTCTGGAACATGGGTGGCAGATCCTGAAGACAAACCCGTGGCTGTTATTTCCATCTCAAGTCTGCTGCCCCATTGGCAGATTGCTGTCTTTGTCGATGATCAAGGGTTTGGAGCAAGTCGTGGATTTTTATATGTCTCTATTATTCTATTGGGTATTTTTATTGTTGCCATTATATCCGGGGGGCTTCTTTTGACCCGCCTGACCCTTAAAAATATGAAAGATGCAAGGCAGAAAACCTCATTTGTTTCTTCTGTATCCCATGAACTGAAAACACCTTTGACCAGCATTAGGATGTATGCAGAACTTTTATTGTCAAAGAGAATTAAAGATGAAAATAAAACCCAGACCTATCTGTCGGTTATTGTCAATGAAAGCCAGCGCCTGACAAGGCTGATCAATAATGTGCTTGATTTTGGAAAGCTTGAACAAGGCAAAAAGACATATCAAATGACTGGTTTTGATATGGAACTGTTTTTATTACAGATGATTGGCGCCCATAGCATCAGAATAGAGAATCAAGGCCTTGAAATTATCACACAGGTTGAACAAGGGAAATATCATGTGAGAACAGACAAAGATGCCATAGAACAAGTGGTGTTGAACCTGCTGGACAATGCATTAAAGTATGCGGGCAATGGAAAATTTATCAAATTTGTCTTAAAAAAAGAAAAGTCCTTTATTCTTTTAAAAATATGTGATGACGGGCCGGGCATCCCTAAAGCTCAGCAAGAGATGATTTTTGAAAAATTTCACAGGGTGGATAACTCCTTAACCTCCAAACAGCCGGGCTCGGGTTTGGGATTGAGTATTGCAAGACAGATTTTAAGGGATCTTGAAGGCGATTTGTTTTTTGACCCTGTGCCTGGAAACGGCAGTTGTTTTACAGCAAGGATAAAACATCATGACTCAGATTAAAGTTCTTGTGGCAGAAGATGATATGAATATCCGCATGGGGCTTGTGGATACCCTTGAAAGCGAAGGTTATCGGGTAAGCCAGGCCAAAGATGGTAAACAGGCCATGCAGTTGTTTGAAAATAATTCCTTTGACCTGGTTCTCCTGGATATCATGATGCCTGAAAAAAGCGGATATGATGTCTGCAGGGATATCAGGGCAATCAATGAAGATGTTCCCATCATCATGCTGACAGCCAAAGGTGATGAGATCGATAAGGTTGTCGGGCTTCAGCTCGGGGCAGATGATTATATTACTAAACCCTTTGGTATCCATGAGCTTCTGGCAAGGATAAGTGCTGTGCTTCGCAGAACAAAAAGGCAAAAAAATAAAGATAAAGATCTTTTTCAAGAATCATTTATATTTGGTGAATTTGAGGTTAACCCTAAAACATACAAACTGTCCAAAGCGGGCAGGAGCATTGACCTTTCGGAAAGAGAACTCAAATTGATCTGCCATTTTCATGCCCACCAAGGAGAGGTCTTAAACCGGGATAATATTTTGAATGCTGTCTGGGGGATTGATTATTTTGGTACAACCAGAACCCTTGATCAGCATATTGCGCAGCTACGTAAAAAAATAGAGGTTGACCCCTCCAAACCTGTCCTTATCACCACTGTTCATGGCGTGGGGTATAGATACGAGGCCTGAACCAATTCCTTGATAAATAAGAAAGCCTATTTGGGGTTTATTAAGCGCCTGAATTGAGACATATCGATATTAAGACGTTTGATGATTTTTTGAATGGAAGCCCGTTCAAGCCCGCTGGTTCTTGATGTTTCCGAAATATTTCCCCTGGTATGCTCAAAAAGATTGGTGAGATAATTTTTTGAAAAAATATCCAATACTTCCCTTTTTGCATCTTTGTAAAGGGTATGTCCATTTGGGAGAGGCGCTTTATCAAGTTTCCCTTCCACAAGGTTGATCAGGGCAAGATCAATGGTTTTTCCGTTGGAGAAAACCGCCAGACGACGGACATAGTTTAACAATTCCCGCACATTTCCGGGCCAGGGCTGCCTTGCAAGATAGGCCAGGGCAAAGGGATCTATTTCCATAGGCTCCATGTCCATTTCCCGGCAGGTTGTCAGAATGAACTCCCGAACCAGCATGGGGATGTCGTCTTTTCTTTCCCGTAAAGGGGGAACTTTGATGGAAAGTACATTGAGACGGTAATAAAGGTCCTGCCGAAAGCTGTGGTCAAGGATTTTTTGCTCAAGTTCCTGGTTGGTCAGGGCAATGATCCTGACGTCCGTTGTTCTTGAGGTGCTGGATCCCACGGGTTTGACCTCTTTGTCCTGCATGAATTTTAAAAGTTTGGCCTGGATGGCCGGGCTGATATCTCCGATTTCATCGAGGATCAGGGTCCCTTTATCTGCCGCCATGAAAAAGCCTTCCCGGGTCCTTTCCGCACCTGTAAATGCTCCTTTGACATGACCGAAGAGCTCGCTTTCCAGAAGCTGCTCAGGGATGGCCGGGCAGTTTAATGCGTGGCAGGACGCTTTTTTTCTCTTTGAAAGCTTGTGGATGGCCTCTGCAATATATTCTTTTCCGCTTCCGGATTCCCCGGTGATGAGGACTGTATAATCGGTTACGGCAATGGCTGAGATCTTTTCTTTGAGCTGTTTCATGATTTTGCTCTCCCAGTGAAGGGGCTGGTCAGCGCTCAAGGTGTTGATAATTTTCTGGAGACGCAGGTTTTCACTGGCAAGGGTATAATGATCAATAGCCTTTTCCACTGTATGGTAGAGAGCATCTCTTTCCACAGGCTTGGTAATAAAGTCCCATGCCCCCATTTTCAGGGCCTTGACAGCGGTTTCAATCGTGGCATGTCCTGTAATCATGATCACGCAAAGGTGGGGATTGAGTTCTATCCCCTTTAAGAGCAGTTCATGCCCGGATATGCCAGGCATGCGAAGATCGGAAAGCATTACGCCGATTTTGTTTTTTTCTAATACCTTAACAGCACGTTCACCCGACAATTCACCGATGATGTCGATCTTTGTAAATTTTTTTTTGAGAAGCCTGATGATGCCTTTGAGAAAATCTTTGTCATCATCAACAACCAGTATGGAAAAGTTTTTCATTTTACATCCTCATTTAGTTGTTTCCCGGTCTGTCCACGGGAAAGAAAATGTTAAAAATGGTGGTATCATCACTTTCAACTTCGATCCGTCCGCCAAGTTCGTTGATAAATCCATATACAACGGAAAGTCCTAACCCGGTTCCTTTACCCACCTCTTTTGTGGTGTAAAACGGGTCAAATATCTGGGACATGACATGATCCGGGATGCCCGGTCCATTGTCTTCAATGCAAAGCAGAATATGATCCTTTTTTGCCAGTTGAGTGGAAATAGTGATTTTCCCGCCGGATTCCTGCAGGGCGTCAAAGGCATTGAGCCAGAGATTTGTCAGGATCTGTTCTAAAATGACGGCATCACATTTGATGTCAGGAAGGTTATCTTTCAGATAGGAAGTCACAGATATTTTTTTTGATGCAGAATGAGTCTTAAAGACCTCAAGGGTGTTGCTGACCACTGTGTTGATACTGCATTTCCCCGAAATCACCTGTTTGGGCCGTGAAAGATTGAGCAGGTTCCGGACAATGGTCTGGACATTCCGGGTATGTTTTAAGATGACATCAATGTCATTTAAGGTTGCAGGATCTTTTACCGTATCTTTGACAAGATCGGTATAACACTGGATCACCCCCAGGGGATTGTTGATCTC
>JAHJDU010000607.1 GCA_018812385.1 Pseudomonadota bacterium | reverse complement strand
CATAAAGGTCACACGTAACATAAAGGTCACACGTAACATAAAGGTCACACGTAACATAAAGGTCACACGTAACATAAAGGTCACACGTAAAACAAGGATAACCCCATGTTAAAAGAGCTTGTTGTAAATGCAGCCCCCCATGAAACACGCGTAGCACTTCTTGAAAACGGCACCATTGTTGAAGTTTTCATTGAAAGGGAAGATGAAACATCCATTGCCGGAAACATCTATAAAGGCCGGGTGCAGCGTGTTCTTCCTGGAATGCAGGCAGCATTCGTGGATATCGGGTTTGACCAGGCAGCCTTTATTTATGTGGACGATGTCCTGGACACTGCCAGCCATACAATGTATCAGAAATTTGAGCAGGACAATGACACAGAGACAGATATTGAACTGGACGTAGGAGAAATTGAAACACGGGATATGGCAGAAAATAGTACCTCCTGGAAAGCCTCTTTAAACCCGGAGTGCAGTATTGAGGATTTGCTGACAGAGGGCCAGGAAATCATGGTCCAGGTAGCCAAATCATCCATTGGCTCCAAAGGCCCCAGGGTCACAACCCACATCTCTCTTGCAGGCCGATACATGGTATTACTGCCAACGGTTGACCACATCGGAATTTCAAAAAAAATAGGAAATGAGGCAGAAAGAGCAAGGTTAAAAGAGCTTTTATTATCGATCAGGAAAAATAAATTCGGCTATATATTCAGAACCCAGGCCCAGGGGATTGATAAAGAAACCATTAAAAAAGAATTAAATTTTTTAAATAAAACATGGGAAGACATTCTGGCAAAAAATAAGACAGCCTCTGCTAGATCACTTATTTATAAAGAGCTTACTATAACCTTCAAGGCAGTCAGGGATCTTCTGGCCGATGAAGCTGATAAGCTGATTATTGATTCTAAGGAAGAATATACAAATATTCAAAATTTTTTAAAAAAATTGATGCCTGATGTAAAATTATCAGTAGAGCTTTACCAGGGAAGAGAATCCATTTTTGATGCCTATAACATTGAAGGGGATGTGGCAAGGGCATTAAAGAAAAAAGTATGGCTCAAATCCGGGGGTTCTATTGTCATAGAGCAGACAGAAGCCCTTGTGGCAATTGATGTGAATACTGGCCGGTATGTGGGAAAACACAATTTTGATGAAACCGTCCTTAAAACCAACCTTGAGGCTGTAAAAGAGATTGCCTATCAGATAAGGCTGCGAAATATCGGCGGTATTATTATTATTGACTTTATCGACATGAAAAAAGAGCAGCACAGGGAAAAGGTCATGGCCCATATGAATGAGGCCATGAAAAATGACAAGAGCCAGAGCAATATCCTGCCCCTGACAGAGCTTGGCCTTGTGCAGATGACCCGCAAAAGAATCCGGCGGAACCTGACCCGAACCCTTTGTAAACCCTGTTTTTATTGCAATGGAGACGGACATCTTATGTCAGGAAAATCCATCTGCCACAAAATTTACAGGGACCTTGTCAGCGAAGCAAAGGATATCATGGGCAATAAATTTACTGTAAAAGTGCATCCTGAGATCGCCCAATTGCTACATGGAAAGGAAAAACACCTGATTTCCTCCCTTGAAAAACAATTTTCAAAACCCATTGCCATTTATCCGGAACCCCATTACCACATGGAAGAATACCATATTTTCGAGTCCCTGCTGAAATAACGCATGGGGTCAGGCTTGCATAGTTGCGTTATTTACATCTAACGCAACTATGCAAACCTGACCCCAGATGCTGACAAATCTATTCTTGACAACTTTTAAAAAATCAATTAAAGTGCAATGTTTATTATGGTTTACAGCATTAAGGTTTATAATAAGTAAATTTAAGTTAAGGATTGTTAATTTATGAAACGAACATTTCAACCACACAACCGGAAGAGAACCAGAAAACACGGATTTCTTAAAAGAATGGCCACTGTCGGTGGAAGGCGAATCATTAACGCCAGAAGAGCAAAAGGAAGAAAAAAACTTACCGTTTAATTAAAGGGATTTATTGAGTAACTTCTGTTTTCCAAAAAAGGTAAGACTCCTAAAGAGGGCTCAGTTTTTAGCACTTTCAAAACAAGGGGAAAAAGTACATACAGACAGCTTTTTAGCAATTGTACTTAAAGGAACAGCTCAAAACAATCGAATTGGCATTACAATATCAAAAAAAGTAGGAAATGCAGTAGAGCGCAACAGGATAAAAAGAATTATTAGAGAATATTTCAGACACAATAAAGAGAATATTTCAGGACCAAATGATATAAATATCATTGCAAAGAAGGGTCTGACTACGCTATCCAACAGGCAGGTTATAGAGAAGCTTGATAAACTTTTTACAAAAATAGCATTAATCAGTATAAATAAATGAAACAGCTATTATTCATATTTATTAAATTTTATCAATATTTTATCTCCCCTTTAACAGGACAAAACTGCCGTTATTTTCCGACCTGTTCGGTATATGCCCTGGAGGCCGTCGAAAAACATGGCAGCCTTAAAGGTACCGCTCTTGCCGTAAAAAGAATTCTGCGTTGTCATCCCTTCCATGCAGGAGGATTTGACCCTGTTCCATAATTTATCCAGATGCCTCATTGTTTTCCTTTTTAAATTTAAAGTGCCGTGTTGTTACAAATTATTTTAGGTATTAGGAGAGAGAATGGATGAACAAAAACGATTATTATTAGCGGTTGTGCTTTCAGTGGTAGTCCTTGTGGGATATCAGACATTTTTTGTAAAGCCGCCCGTGCCTAATAATCAACCCCAGCAAGTTCAAGACCGGAGTGCGGATCAGGTTCAGGAAAAAAGTCAAAATGTTTCCGAATATAAAACTATGACAGGTATCGTGCCTGAAGCTGTTGCGGCCCAGAAAAAAAATTATCGAACCATTTCCATATCAACCCCTCTTTATAATATTGCCATTTCCGAGCAAGGTGCTGCCGTTAAAAGCTTTGAACTCAAAAATTATAACAAAACAAATAAAAAAGACTCTCCTTTAAAGCAATTGGTGCCGGAGCAGCTTGTGTCTGGGACCCTGTTTTTCGATCTTGAAGGGCAGTCTGTCCCCGGGTTAAAAGATGCAGTCTACACAGCAAAAATTGATACTAATAAGACATCTGTGTTTGAGGGTGAGAAAACCATTGAATTTATTTTGGGAACATCCAATGGGATTGTGGTGAAAAAGGTTTTTACCTTTAAGGCAGATTCATACATGATTGATTGTGATATTGTTTTTCAAAACGGATCTGGCACGTCCTTAAATGATTCACTCGTGATTTCAACGCCGGGATTTTTTGATGAAGAGACCAAAAAAAGGTCCAGATTTGCATTTGAAGGGCCAGTGGTTTTTGTTAATGAAGAATATATGGACATTGATCCGGATGACATAGAAGAAAAAAATACCTATACGGGAAAAATCGGTTGGTCTGGATATTCTGAACGGTATTTTATGACGGCCGTCATGCCCAGATTAAATACTAATGGGGACACCATTGATGCCGGCGTAAAGCTTTTCTATGCCAATGACATGGTCACCAATAATTATATCCGGAAAATGGATCGGCTGGACCCGGGTCAACAAGGGGTCTATTCCTTTACTTTTTATATGGGCCCGAAAAGCCAAAAAATATTGGGCAGTTATGACAATAGTCTTAAAAATGCAATCAATTTGGGATTTTTTAATGTGATTGCCAAGCCGCTTTTGATCACCATGAACATGATTTATAGTGTAATCCCAAACTATGGCGTGGCTATTATCCTTTTGACGATTCTCATTAAACTGATTTTCTGGCCCCTGGGAACCAAGAGTTACAAATCAATGAATGAAATGAAAAAAGTTCAGCCTTTGATGATGGAGATTCGGGAAAAATATAAAAATGACAAGCAGAAAATGAATCAGGAAATTATGGGGCTTTACAAAACCTATAAAGTCAATCCGGCAAGCGGATGTCTGCCCTTACTGGTCCAGATGCCGATTTTCTTTGCACTGTACAGGATGCTCTACCAGGCCATTGAGCTGAGACACGCACCATTTATCGGATGGATATCCGATTTATCCGCCCCGGACAGACTGTTTAATTTTAATTTTGCAATTCCAATGATGCAGGAACCCCATGGCATCCCCATGCTGACACTTTTAATGGGTGCGTCATTTTTGTTGCAACAAAAAATGACTCCAACTGCAGGCGATCCCATGCAGGCCAAAATGATGATGTTAATGCCGATATTCATGACCGTAATTTTCATCAATTTCCCGGCAGGACTGGTTCTGTATATGTTTGTGAACAATATCATATCCATGGGACAGCAGTATTATATTCAAAAGAAACTTTCGTAAGCAGGAGGTAATATGGCACAAACTAAAGACTTCAGCGGAAAAGATATAGATCTCGCTATTAAAAATGCCTGTACAAAATTAACACTTTCTAAAAATGAATTAAAATATGATGTAATTTCAGAAGGGGCTTCAGGAATTTTTGGAATTGTTGGCAGGAAAGACGCCAAAATCAGAGTTGTTCTTCCAGATATGGATATTGCTGACATGGAAGCCCAGGCTGAGCTGGAAGGGATAAGATCCATTGTGGATGAGGCATTTGGTGAAGAAACAAGGCTTCAAGCAACTCGAAAAGTCGAAAAAACAAGACCTGAACCGACTCGAAAAGTTGAAGAACCAAGACCTGAACCAACTCGAAAAAAAGAATTCAATTCCTTGGACGAACCCGAGCCGGTCGACGTGTCTGAAAAGGCAGTCGATGTGTTCGAAGAGGCTGTTGATGTGTCTGAAGAGGCTGTTGCTCTTGGGATAGAAGCATTACAAAAAATGGTGGATCTGATCACTGACGATGCCAAGGTAAGTGCCAGCACAGAATCTGACAGGCTGACCTTAAGCATTGAAGGCGGAAATTCCGGTATTCTGATTGGCAGAAAGGGCCAGACCCTTGATGCCATGCAGTTTTTAACTGATAAAATTATCAACCGAAAGAGTGAAGCCAGGGTTAGGGTCAAGGTGGATATCGAGGGATACATGGAAACCCGGAAATCCAATCTTAAACACCTG
Source organism: Pseudomonadota bacterium (assembly GCA_018812385.1). Classification (GTDB taxonomy): domain Bacteria; phylum Desulfobacterota; class Desulfobacteria; order Desulfobacterales; family Desulfobacteraceae; genus Desulfobacula. The sequence goes on along the minus strand of JAHJDU010000607.1, from coordinate 3,820 downwards.
GCCCATAAAATGGCGGACAAAGCCAAAAAAACAGGCCGTCCCGCAACAATAAACCAGATGAGCGCCCAGGACAGACGTATTGTCCATCTGGCCCTAAAAGATGACAACCAGGTCAGAACCCAAAGCATGGGTGACGGCTACTATAGAAGACTTGTGATTTTCCCTAAAAAGAAAAATTCCTTTAGGGGAAAAAGACAGTTAACAAAATAAAACACCATGAATGATACAATTGCCGCAATAGCAACTCCCTATGGAAGCGGCGGTATTGGTGTCATACGTATTTCCGGTCCAAAAGCTTTTGATATCGCGTCAAAGATTTTTTCAAAAACAAAAAACAGGCCTTTTGGACATACAAAATTAGACTCCCACAGAGTTTATCACGGATATATTTTTGATACCAAAAACAAGGATATTCTGGACGAGGTTTTATTGATTCCCATGAAAGGGCCTTGTTCGTATACAGCAGAGGATGTTGTGGAAATTCAGGCCCATTCCGGAACCATTGTATTAAGAACCCTTCTTAATGAAATTCTTTCCCAGGGTGCACGGCTTTCCGAACCCGGAGAATTTACAAAACGTGCCTTTTTAAACCAGAGAATTGACCTGACCCAGGCAGAAGCAGTGGCTGATATTATCAATGCAAAATCAGCAAAATCGCTGAAATTTGCCGCAACTCAGAATCTTGGGGTATTAAAAAGCCAGATCCAGGAATTAAGAGAAAACCTCATTCATTTTTTGTCCTTTCTTGAGGCAAATATTGATTTTCCAGATGATGTGGACCCCTTTGAACCATCTGAAAAAGAAATTGGAATAATTGATGATGTGCTTGAAAAATGCCGGGGGTTTATCCGGCAGCATGAAGATGCCTGCTTCTTAAAGGATGGAATACGCATTGCCATCTGCGGGGCGCCAAACGTGGGAAAATCAAGCCTGATGAACCGGATCATTGAACAGGACCGGTCTATTGTAACCACCTTTCCCGGAACCACAAGGGATCCCATTGAAGAAGGCTTGAATATCAACGGCATACCCTTTGTGATTACGGATACAGCAGGAATTCACAAGACGGATGATCTTGTAGAAATTATCGGTATTGAAAAGGCCATGGATCACATTAAAGCCTCAGACCTTGTGCTGTTCATGAAAGAGCCTGGAACGGTATTTTCAGAAAAGGAATTGGAAAAAATAGTGCCTCTGAAAAATCAATCAGAAAAAAAAATTATTTTTGTGATTAATAAAATTGATATTAAAGGCCTCCCTGTTCCTGAACTGTCAAAAAAATACCAGCACCTCCCAAAAATTGAAATATCCGCCCTTTTAAACCTGGGGATTAAAGAATTAAAACAAAAAATAGTGGAAATCACAATAGCCGGCCTGGACATGGAAAAATCATCGGTTATTCCTAATTTGCGGCATAAAAAAGCCCTGGAACAGACAGTTGAAAGTCTTGAAGCAGTAAAAGCAGGGTTAACCCAACCCCTGGAAGAAGAAACCATGGCAATTGATCTTAAAAACAGTATTGATTCTCTTGGAACAATTACAGGGGAAACCGCGTCTTTGGATATACTGGATACTATTTTTAATAATTTTTGTATTGGCAAATAGTGCCGCCGTAAAACTTGATAATTTTTCAGATCCGTATTGAATAAAGGATAAACATTATGAATTTAAGAGAACACTTTGTCAAATATGAAGCCGTGGTCCATATGGCAGATGCCGTGTTTGACCGTGTAAAAAAAGATTTTCCCAAAGAAGTGTTCTGCAGGGAAAAATGCAGTGACTGCTGCTATGCCATTTTTGATCTGACCCTCATAGAAGCCCTGTATTTAAACGATAAATTCTTAAAAAAATTTACGGGCAAAGAAAAAAATGATCTTATTGAAATTGCCGGCAAAACGGACCGGGCTCTTACAAAGATGAAACGGGATGCATACAAAGAAGTTAAAAACGGTGCAAACGAATTGGAAATAGTCGGTAAAATGTCCCAGGAAAGGGTCAGGTGTCCCCTTTTGGGGGAGAACGACCTGTGTGTCATGTATGAGCACAGGCCTCTTACCTGCAGGATTTATGGAATCCCGACTTCCACAGCCGGTGTCAGCCATATCTGCGGCCGGACAAATTTTGTACAGGGAAAACCCTACCCGACATTGAATATGGATAAAATTTATACCCAGCTCCAGCTTCTTTCCGCCCAATTGGTAAAGGATATAAAATCCAATAATATTAAAATGCATGAAATGTTAATTCCTGTTTCAATGACCATGGTTACAGATTTTAATGAAGAATACCTTGGAGTCAGGAAAGATGGATAAATTTACCCCCGAAGAAATTGAAAAGAGAAAAAAAGCTATTTTTGATGCCATGGGAAAAAGAGGCCAGAACCAGATTCTTAAAAAAGGCTATGAAGACTGGAACCCGTTCCAGGAACCCAAAGACCCCATTGATATCAGAAAAGACAAAACCAACCGCACCACCCAGGTCCTGATCCGGGAATTTTTAACCCAGACTGATCATGATGAATACTCCAATTCCTTTGCCCAGGGAGCCTTTGAAATGTGCCTGGGGATCATCAACAATGATGAAAAAATAAGGGGGATGTTTGAATTTGCCTGCTGGTATGAGGCACTTTTAAAAAAAGAAGGCCATGAGTCCCTTTGATATTCCGGACTATCATTTTGAATGCAAAGTCGTATACAAAACCGCTATGGACCCAAAATTTCTATTAACCTTAATGCGAAAGAATGGTTTATAATCCCATCAGGAGCTATGGTATGCATAGTTTAAGAGGGGTATCCATCTATAAAATCCTAATTTTCTTGATTATTAAAAATGTTTTTTAAAACACTTATTAGCCAAGCCTGCTGTTTCAGATAGCTCGTGAAAGAATACCAAACATTTATTTTTTTAGTTTATGAAACTGCATGATATTGGCTCGTGTGTGTGTTCAATTTTATGCTTGTTTGCTTCTTTAAACAACAATAAAACTTCTGAATAATCAAGGCATAAAAATTCTTTTGCCAAAGTTGTGACCAACACACTGCCATCATAAAAAAAAGTGATTTTACATTCATCAATTCTAAGCATTTCACGCCTTCATATAAAGGATATTTTTATCAACCAATTAATTCCTTTTTGACCAACGACTCAATTCCAGAACAAATTAAAAGTGTTTTTTTACTTTTATCGTATCAATTTCAGCATTATCAGCGGCTTTCCATCGCTAAATCTTAACAGGTTTGCTATTTTGGGAATTATTAATTACGATCCCTTAACAAACCTGAACAAGCGCGTCAATAGGTAAAAATACCTATTTTTGAAAATAAAATTGAATTTTATGAATACATAGGTTACTTTTAGAGGGGAAACATCCAGTGAAGAAATAACTTGAAAAATAATGTTTGCTTTTTACTTGGCGCTCCATCAAAAATATTTTTGTTTAAATCCAGGACGGGAAGCTTTAAAATCCTTGAAATGTAATTTTGATATTATTAGTTAATTTTTTTAGAAAAAGACCATATCTGAGAAAAAAGTTAAAAAAACAAGCATAAAACATCGAATTTATGGAAAAATAGGTATTTATACCTATTTACATTAATATTTTTTTATAATATGTATCCTTTATTGTAATAAAAGTTTGTCCTTGACTCTTCATTTTGGACACCTCCGCTTCGATTACAACTTAGTTCCTTTATTTGAAGGGCCCGCCTCATACTCGGGCCCTTCATTTTTAAAAATCAGTACCCATTCCAAAACAAAATCCGCTTTTTCAAATAATATACAAACCCGTTTTGATTCATAGAATGGACAGCGACATATAAAT
>JAHJDU010000606.1 GCA_018812385.1 Pseudomonadota bacterium | reverse complement strand
CCCGGTTTGATTTCATAATCATTGATGCACCACCCGTCATGCCTGCCACAGACGCATTGATTATCACACCCAAAACGGATGGTGCTATACTTGTTATAAAATCCGGCCACACAGATAGAAAAATAATCCAGATTGTCCTGGACAAGTTTGAAAAAGCAGGCCAGCCCATCATTGGCGCGGTCCTGAACCGGGTCAACATGAAAAAAGAAGGCTACTACCGGTATTATAAAAAATACTATTCTTCCTATTATGGAAAATAAATCAGGACGCAGATGAACGCAGATTATCAGGATTTTAAACATACAGACCTTACAAAAAAGATTATCCAAATCTTTTACCGGGTTTACAACACTCTTGGCTATGGCTTTCTTGAAAAAGTGTATGAAAAAGCCATGATGCTTGAATTTAAAAAAGCCGGCATCTCCGCCAACTCCCAGTTCCCAATAAAAGTAGACTATCAAGGCCACATTGTCGGTGAATATTTTGCCGATATACTTATCGAAAACAAGGTCCTGATTGAAATTAAGGCAGCCAAAGACTTATCACCAGAAAATGAGGCCCAATTGCTCAACTACCTGAAAGCAACCAAAATAGAAGTAGGTCTCCTCTTAAACTATGGTCCAGAACCCAAAATAAAACGCAAAGCCTTTGACAACACCCAAAAATAAAACCATCTGAGTCCCACAAATAGGACGCAGATAGACTCAGATTTACAGGATTTTGTTATAACCCATCTGAGCCCATCTGAGTTCATCTGCGTCCCATTAAAAAAACAACTGAGTCCATCTGAGAAAATCTGCGTCCCATACGTCCCATAAGTCCCATATGAATATACCATTTTACATAATATGCACCCTGATAATCTTCACCCCTCTCGCCCGTGGCTCCGTCCATCCATGGGCAACAACCATCATCCAGATATTCATCCTCATCGCAGCCATCTTTCTAATCATTGAAAACAGGCAGGCAAAACAAATAACCATCCCAAAAACACCAATGACCAAACCCATAATAGCCATCCTGATCCTATGCGCAGTATCCTTCACCTTCTCAAATCACAAACCAGTTGCCTTTGAAGGGCTTCTCATGCTTTTAACATACATAGCAGCCTATTTTATAACCCAGTCCTGTATCAAAACCAGAAAACAGAAGCGTATCCTGGTATACACCATCATCACAACGGCCGTCCTCCTCTCCGTCATCGGCATACTCAAACGCTTCGGCCTGACCCCCTTTCCCTTCTGGATATACCCTGATATCGGCAACCCCTCACCCGATTCAATCTCAGGCGCATACGTCAACCGAAACCACCTGGCAGGTTTTCTTGAAAGGGCAATTCCCCTGCTGATAATATTGTTCATCACCCGGCAAAGAAATCTTGAAACAAAACTCGGCCTTGTCTTCCTGACCTTATTCCTCCTGACAACCCAGGCCTTCACTTTGTCCCGCGGCGGATGGATATCCACTATAACTGCCATACTCTTCCTGGCAGTCGTATTATTAGCCCAGAAAAACTTTGTTGACAAAAAAATCATTTTGACAATCGGAGCCTGCATTGTAATTATTTCTCTTTTTATCCTTGCAAGCCTGCCCGTTGTTGAAAGAATCACCGCCCTGACCCAGCAGGACCCCACGGACAATATCACCGGCCGAATGCGATGCTGGAAAGGCGTTGTTCTCCAGATAAAAGACAACCTGTTCCTTGGAACCGGCCCCAATACCTTTACCGTGGCATACCCTGCTTATCAAATCCCTGGACCTGCTGTTTTAAGACGCTATGCCCACAATGATTATCTCCATTTTATTTCAGAAACGGGAATCCTATTCATTCCGATATTAATATTCACACTATTCTGTTTTTTCAGAACGGGCTTCCAAAACCTGAAAAGCCAAAGCCGTCAGAAAAAAGGCATTGCCCTGGGCGCCATGGCAGCCGTGTTTGCAATACTAATCCACAGCTTCAGCGATTTCAACCTGAACATACCGGCCAATGCCTTTGCTTTCACCGTCATAGCAGCACTGGTTCCCCCAAACAACAAAACACAGACAAACGAGAATCATCAGAATGTTTAACCCATCTGAGTCCAGCAGAGAAAATCTGCGTCCCAAAACCTGAATCCAGAAACAAAAAAGGGTTTGCAGAAATTTAAGTTTATGGGTACACTGTACTTAGCGGGGTCACCCCAATATAGCCCCAATATAGATTACAAAAATAAAGAAGGGGACAAAAATGAGCAAAATAATATTAAAAACAAATGACCCTGGCAAGACAGCAAGTATATTATTTGAAGTATTGGAAACAGAAGAGAAGCGTTTGCAATACAGCCTCAGTCTTGCAAAAAAACGACTAAAGAAATTTGAAAAAAAATATAATGTTTCATCGGATTTAAATAACCCATCTGAGTCATCAGAGTAAATCTGCGTCCCAAAAAAAAAAGTTGTCCTTATTAACTTTACAGCTTATAATAAAGATCAAATTAAGTATTATTTTAAGGAGTCGCATT
>JAHJDU010000605.1 GCA_018812385.1 Pseudomonadota bacterium | reverse complement strand
GAAATGTCTGGTATTTCCGGTGATCAAGTTCTTGATTATCTGCGAAATAAAATCAAAAAATCAACTCCGGTTGTGGGAATGTCTGGAACCCCCTGGTTTCTTGACCAGAGTAATTTTGATGCTGTTTTACCAAAACCCTATTCCATGAAAGAATTGCTGGATTGTATCAGTCAGTTTGCTGAAAAATAAAAGTTGCCTTTTTATAGATAGCCTATATATGGTTCGATTTTTAAAGCTTTCAGAAATTGCAGAATAGCTGGAGCATTTTTCTGGTTTTTTTAAATCATGGCATGATCCCATATCTTGTGCCTGGAAAGAATAATATTTTGTCCCCCGGCATTCAAATATATGAACTAAAATCGGCATCAAAAGCCATTCTTTCATATTCCAGTTAATATATTCATTTTAATTCGACAGATTTTGAAAAATATTTTTATAGGATTTGAATTGCTGGCAAGTGTATCCAATTAAGAACATTCCGGCATGTCGTTCCTGATTATATTATATTGCCAAAATTGAGTGTTGGGAGCAAATGAATTGTTCGGATATGCAACCCGTTATTTTATTTTATTGATTCGCTCTTTCTGGGACTGGACCCGGGCTATCCATTCTTGATCGGTTTTCATGTAAATCTCTGCCAGGTGATTGAATTCCTTTGCCTGGACCCCATTGCCTTTCATGAGCCATGCTTCGGCAAGGTAATAATAATTTTCTCCATTCTTGGGATTCAGATTAACGGCGCGCTCCAGAACCCGGATGGCCTCGTCCGGTTTTTTGTTTTTCAGATAGGCCTGCCCCTGTTCGGAAAAGTTCAGGGCAGCTAAGGCCATGGGGCTTTGCTTATTCCCGGAAGGGTCTGCCGGCTGTTCTTTTCGGGGTGGAAGAGGTTTTGATACCGGCGGCCTTTCTATTGTTTTAGGGGCCGGTTCCTGGCTTCCTTTGGGGGGAAGATGTCGGCTCACCTCGGGCTTCTCCGGCTCTGGTTTTGGGGCCAGGATGGAACACCCAGTCAGAAGTATCAGGCACAGGCCCATGACGACCCATTTAAAAAGAAGGCAGTATTTTTTTGATTTCATTCCAGACCTTTTCCAGTTGTGATGAACATTCGTGTTGACGGCAGATGGCTGTCGGCCGGTTTTCCGAAAGAAAAATTTCCTCCACTACCCTGGGACAGCAATCTACCCGGGCCAATTCTCCACTTTCAACGCAAACATTTAATTTTTCAATCCCCGAAGCCATGGGCAGCCATTCACCGGATACATACTGGGGTAAGGCTTTCATCAGGTCCGTCCAAATGGGAAGAGCTGCTGTTGCCCCGCTGCCACCCACGGAATCATTATTATCAAACCCCACCCAGACCAGGGCCACAAGGTTCGGCGTGTAGCCCACAAACCAGGCATCCTGGGAATCATTGGTGGTTCCGGTTTTTCCGGCCACAGGCCAGTCAACCCCCAGTTGTTTCAATGACCGGGCCGTGCCGGTGAGAACCACATCCCGCATGAGATCACTCATCATATAGGCTTTAGCCGGTGTAATCAACCGTTCGATTTCTGCATGGCGGCTTTCTATTGTCTTGCCGGTGGTATCCACCACTTCCCGGATGGAAAGCGGAAAGGGAAGAACGCCGTCGGCCGGGAACACGCAATAGGCCCGGGCAAGAGATAAAGGATCGACTTCCAGGGTTCCCAGGGCCATGGAGGGATAGGGGTCATCCGGGGCGGAAAAGTGAAAGGCACGGGCGATCTCTGTAATACGGTCAAGACCGGTATCGTAGGCCAGATTCACCGTTGCCAGATTCTGGGACTGGGCCAGGGCCTGGCGGAAAGTGATCACCTTGGCTGCCTGTTCATAATAATTTTTCGGTGTCCAGGGTTGTCCGTTTACCATAAAGGTCCGGGGAGAATTGGAAAGCGTTGATATAGGCGTGTATTTATCCAATGCCGCCAGGTATACAAAGGGTTTGAAAGCGCTTCCCGGCTGGCGTTTGGCCTGGGTGGCCCGGTTGAACTGACTGACGCCATAATTCCTGCCGCCTACCATGGCCAGGATATAACCGGTTTTGGGCTGCATGACAATCACCACGCCCTGAAGGCTTTGCTTCGGGTCTTTTCGTTTCAACGTCGGTCTGGCCGATTCCAGACGTTCAAGACCCTTTTTCAGGGCATTTTCCGCAGCCGTCTGCACCTGTGTATCAATGGTGGTGAAGATGGACAATCCTTCACTGGAGAGCACTTCGCGGCTGTAAAGCGTGGTTAACTGCTGTGTGAGATAATCCATGAAATAGGGGGCCTGCTGACTGTACCCGCGATACTCCGTGGGTTTCACAGGCCGGGCTTTTTCAACTTGAAGGGAGTCTGTAGGAAGCCACCCGTTTTTATACATGGCGTCCAGCACGTCATTTCGCCGACCTGTGCAGCGCTCAAGATTCCGATGCGGCGAAAACTGGTTGGGCGCTTTAATCAGTCCGGCAATGACGGCTGATTCAGACACGGACAGATCTGCGGCGGATTTATCAAAAAAGAACCGGGCAGCCTCACCAATGCCGTTGATGGAGACAGACCCCTCCTGGCCGAAATAGATTTCGTTCAGATACATTTCCAGGATTGTGTCCTTGTCAAATTTGTATTCCAGGATACCGGTGATGAGAAGTTCTTTAAATTTCCGGCTCAGGGTCCGCTCCGGGGTAAGAAAATAATTCTTGGCCAGTTGCTGGGTGATAGTGGACCCGCCCTGGCTGAATCCCAATTCCCGCAAATTTGTGATGAAGGCCCGTAAAATCCCCCGTATTTCAATGCCGTGATGGTCGTAAAACCCATGGTCTTCCGCCGCCATCACCGCATGGACAAGATGCCTCGGCAATTGCCCCATGGAAATCAGTTGCCGGCGTTCCCGATCCGGCCCAAAATAGAGCATCAATACTTCCGGTTCCAGCTCCAGCAAAGCGCCTTTTGTATCCCTGTCGCTCCGGGTGATGGATGTCACCTGGGAATTTTTGAGTCCAACCCATACCGAGGCGCTTTTTTGTTCATGAAAGGGCGAGTGAAACTCATGAAGATAAATCTCAAGGGATGTCTTTGCAAGCCGCATTTCACCCGGCCTGGAAGGGGTAGTTGAAACCGGCCGATACCCCAGACGGCCCAGCTTTTCGAGTAAAAGAGGGGGATTGAGGGTCTGGCCGGGATACAGCAAGGTAATATCGGAATAGATCTTTGAGGGAAGATCCCACAGACGGCCTGCAAACCGGGTGTTCATCCCCTGGGTCAGATTTGCAACGTACAAGGCGGTAACTGCCGCGGCACCTCCTACAAAGAAAAAACCAAGGATTGCCGACAAGCCGAAAAACCGCCGAAAGCGGTTTTTCTTTTTTATAACAGACTGTTTCATGCCGGAAGTAATTAGCACAAATTGATAAGGATAGGCAACCCGTGATCATAAAATAACTGGATATTTGCCATAAGGGCAACGATTTTCCCCACAACGATGCAGCCGATACCGATTCCGGCCTGCTCACCTTACACTCCCTATCGTTGCAAGGCAAGCAGACCTGCATTGGCAGATGTGGGACAGTGCGAGTATTTTCCCAAAAAGGAACATATTCATAATTTGTTTGGTGAGACATTAAGTCAGGGTTCATTTCGACCTCCATTTCTATTTTTTGTAGAAATATCAAGTAGATAATCGCCTAAGACCATTCAAAGGTCAATTATGATTTTGTTACGTCAAGTTGGAGACAGAATTTAATGAAAAGCCCTTAAAAAAAAGCTCTTTTGAGTGATAACTAACAATTTTGTCCGGCACACCCAAAAGACTTGTCTTTCTGTCAATTTTCCAGCTTTG
>JAHJDU010000604.1 GCA_018812385.1 Pseudomonadota bacterium | reverse complement strand
GGTGTTGATCCATATTATTTAACCTTTAAGGCAGAATCAGAAGGCTATCATCCCCAGATCATTTTATCCGGCCGAAGAATCAATGATAATATGGGACGGTTTGTGGTTGAAAAAACCATTAAAATGATGATTAACCAGGGGTTTAATATCAAGGATTCAAAAGTCGGGGTTCTGGGTCTGACCTTTAAAGAAGACTGCCCGGATCTGAGAAATACCCGGGTGGTTGATATAATTGAAGAACTTCATTCCTATGGAACAAAAGTCCTGGTTCATGATGCGATTTCCGATCCAGAAGAGGCTTTGTCATATTATGATATAAATCTATGCAAATGGGAGGATCTCAAAGATCTTTCTGCCCTCATTCTTGCAGTACCCCATAAAGAGTATCTGGGGAAAAGTCTTTCAGAGTTTAAAGATATGCTTCTTCCAAATGGCTGTCTGATTGACGTGAAATCAATATTTGATCCAGAAGAAGCAAAAGAAGAAGGGATTAATTTCTGGCGGTTGTAAAGAGATTGGTACTTGAAAATATAAATTATTTAAAACAGATAAAAAGGTAATGTTCAATGAAACTGACGATTATTGGAACCGGTTATGTGGGGCTTGTTACAGGAGCATGTTTTGCAGAAATGGGAAGTATAGTGACCTGCGTTGATATAGACCAGACAAAAATAGAAAACTTGAAAAACGGCATACTTCCCATTTATGAACCTGGCCTTGAAAATCTTGTCATACAAAATTATAAGGAAGGAACCTTAAAATTTTCCACAAGCCTTGAACAGGCAGCAAAAGATTCCAATATTTTCTTTATTGCAGTGGGCACACCACCTGGCGAAGATGGTTCTGCTGACCTGCAATATGTCTTACAGGTTGCAAAGGAAATAGGCCAGAATATCAACGATTATTCAGTGATTATAGACAAATCAACGGTCCCGGTTGGGACGGCTGATAAAGTTAAATCCACCATCCAAAAAGAACTTTCAGACAGGGGTGTTAATATTGAGTTTGATGTGGTCAGCAATCCTGAATTTTTAAAGGAAGGCGCTGCTGTAAATGATTTCCTTAAGCCGGATCGAATTATTATCGGGGTTGATTCCCAGCGTGCTGCAGAGCAAATGAAACGGCTTTATGCACCGTTTTCACGTAACAGGGAAAAAATTATATCCATGAATGTTCGTGATGCAGAAATGACAAAATATGCCGCAAATTCAATGCTGGCAACCAAAATATCCTTTATGAATGAAATATCCAATATTTGTGAAAAACTGGGCGTGGATGTTGAAAATGTCAGAAAAGGAATCGGGTCTGACTCAAGGATCGGGTATTCGTTTATTTATCCAGGATGCGGCTATGGAGGGTCCTGCTTTCCAAAAGATGTCAAGGCGCTGATTAAAACAAGTAAAGATAATGGTTTTGAACCAGAGCTGCTCAATGCTGTGGAAAAGAGAAATAATTTTCAAAAACAGGTATTGTCAGATAAAATCATTAAAAAATTTGGAAAGGATCTTTCCGAAAAAACCTTTTGCATGTGGGGCCTTTCTTTTAAGCCTGGCACAGATGATATGAGGGAATCTTCATCATCTGTGATCTTAAAAGAATTGATGGATTCAGGAGCCATAGTCAAAGCTTTTGATCCCGTTGCCATGGATCAGGCACGCAAAGAGTTGCCTGAAAATTGGTTTACAGAGGGCCGGCTGAAATTAGAGGCCAACCAATACAAAGCAATTGAAAATACAGACGCATTAATCCTTGTCACGGAATGGAAAACCTTCAGGCAGCCTGACTTTAAGCTCATGGCAGATACCATGAGACAAAAGATTATATTTGACGGGAGAAACCAATATGACCCGGCCGAAGTCAGAGAAGCAGGGTTTGAATACCACGGTATTGGAAGAGAAAACGTGTAAACCAAGGGGACAGATTTTAAGTCTGTCCCCAGTTAATGAAGAAAATGTTTTTACGCAAGCGCCCTTGAAACAATCTCATAAACATTTTTAGAAAGAGTTTGCACGGATAAAATCCGTTCAAGCTCTTTTTGCATTAAAGTCTTTCTATCATCATCATATTTTTTCCACAGATTAAAACACGAAGACAGCCTGGCTGCAATCTGGTGGTTTATTTTGTCCAATAAAATAATCTGATCTGCAATAAATCGGTATCCGCCCCCATCTATTTGATGGAAATTGATTGGGTTCTGCAGGGCAAACATGTAAATCAGGGATCTGACCTTATTTGGATTTTTAATGGAAAAATCCAAATGCCGGGTAAGGGCTGTGACATTTTCCAGAGTATCGGGAAGAGGGGAGCCTGCCTGAACAGCAAACCACTTATCCAGAACAAGCTTGTCATGTTCCCATTTGGCATAAAATTTTTCAACTGCCTTTTGTTTTGTGTCTGGATCAATTCCTGCAAGGATTTTAAAGCAGGCCAGTTCATTTGTCATGTTTTCAGCAGATTCATAATGGTCAAAAATCATATCTGTTGTGCCAGGTTCTTTTAAACTGCCCATGTATGATAAACATAAATTTTTCAAACTCCGTTCAGCCATTGCCCCATGGGATATGCTCAAGGGGTCTGATTTAAAGCCAAGATCAATAATATCCATAAACTCGATTCTCAGCTGCCCTGCAAGTTCTTGCTTTAAAAACTGCCTTGCCTTGTGGATGGCATTGACATCAACAAGATCAAAATGATCTTTGATTTCAGTTTCCAGGGGCAAAGACAGGGCCTTTGCTAAAAATGCACGATCCCGGGTTTGGCCCATCAGCGCTTTTTTAAACGCCACCATCAATCCTTTGGAAACAGACAATTCTTTTCCGGCTTGAATGGCATAGATTATCTGTTTGATTTCTTTAATAAACAGGGTTTGTGCGGCATCCCACCGGCTGAACTCATCTGTATCATTTGCCATGAGAAAAGAAAGTTCTTCATCCGT
>JAHJDU010000646.1 GCA_018812385.1 Pseudomonadota bacterium | reverse complement strand
CTGAGCTGTCATAGGCCTCGATTCCCCACTTGATATCATAAAGGGCCAGTACATCCCATGTGGCCTGGTCAAGAGTGATCGCATAAACCATACCCAGAAGGCTTTCTGACAAACCAGGGGTAGCAGTTGTTGTGCCGGTTGTTCCCCATGGATTGGTGGAAGTTGCTGAAGAAGCCGGGATCAGGTCAAACGGAATTGGAATGGCCATGTTGTTCAGGACATCATTCAATTCCAGGTTCAGGACATATTTGGCAACATTAGTGATCTTTGTCCATGAAAAAGTTATCTGGCCGCTTGTGCTGCCATAACTGATAGTTTTATTATTCGTTGGAGAAAGAATATAGATCTGTTGAGCAAAGCCTCCGCCTGTGGAACCGGTATAACTGGCTCCTGGAATAATCTGGTAATAACCGGTGGAAGGTACAGTTTTGGTATGGATTCCAGCTGAAGCCGTAATATAGAACTCAATTCCAGCACTTCCAAAATCCGCGCCTGGTACTAAGGCAGTGTAGGTAGATGTCGAAGTCGTACCAATATCCAGCATATCAAGTTTGTCAAAAGTATCGTTTGATCCATAGACCCTGTAATACAGGCTGACCTCACCAATAGCATCCAGATCCTGATCAGTTACTATTGCTCCAATGGTAAGATCACTGCCGGAAGCAGGTCCGTTCTGCAGGTATGAAGAGGTTAACGTGTCAAGGGTAACATTGGGCGGCATATTCAGTTTATCATAACAGGCAATAGCTGAAACAATCGTTAAACTTGGCAGGGTTGCCTCGATTTTCACGCAGATCTGATTAGCTGTTGACTGAACCGCGGGCAAACTATTGACGCTCAAAGACGGATCCAGTGACTGGAAACTGACTAAATACTGCTGGTTTATGGCTGATAGCAACTGGGCATAAATGGTGCTAAGATCGGTTGCAGAGGTTGCCTCGGTATATGTTCCGCCAGTCATATTAGCGATTTTTGTCAGAATGGTTTCAGAAGTAGAACCGATATAACCGATTGCAATGGTATAAACCGGGATACCCAGGGACTGTGCATAAGCAATAACCGAATCAACAGTATAAACCTTACTATAGGTATCGTCACCGTCTGTAAAGGCAATCACGGCTTTTACCCCGGGCTGCTGGACAGTCATTTCAAGTGCCTTTGCAATACCGTCATACAAGGGAGTCATACCTGATGCAGTCAAACCGTCAACTCCATTTATCAATGCGGTTTTATCCGTGGTAAAATTTTGCAGAGTAAGTACCTGATTTACTGCGGCTGATCCATAAGAACCAATGGATACAAGGCCGAACTGGTCTTGAACTCCAGTACTCAGATTAATGAAATCCTTGACTGCGTCAACGGCAGTACTCATGTTGCTGCCCATACTGCCACTCTGATCGATCATTAATCCCAGACTCAGGGCTTGATTACTGGACACAAGAGGAGTTACCGTAAAATTCGATACATATGCTGAGTCTTCAAATACCTTAAAACCAGATTTAGTCAGCCCGGATACAGACTGGCCGTTCGCATCTGTGACCGAGACATAGGCATTAATATTCGGGAAATTTCCAATGTCCAGCTGATTAATCACAAGGCCGCCGGTGGAACCGGTTGAACCACCCGAACTTGTTCCTGAACCCGCCTGAACATTGTGAATAGCCCATCCAAAATAACTGTTGGCAACCGAATCTTTGGAATTAAAGCTGAAGGTAATAGTTACCTGAGAGCCGATATAACTGGTCAAAGGAAGAGACAGGGATTCCCATCCAAAAACCTGGCTGCTATTCTTGCTTTCATTGGTAGACCGCTTCCAAAGAATATTATTGCCGACCATAATTTGTAATTCATCGTAATAGGTGCTGCTTTCTGTTTTATATTTTGTATCTAGCGTCAGGGAAGCTGATGTAACCGATGTGAGATCAAAGGTCATATCAAGTGTACCGGAAGTACTTGATCCAGTATTAAATGTCTGGGTGGAATCAATGCCATAGTACCAGACCCCTGATTTTCCATCCTGGGTGGCCGTATGCCACAACCCGGATGGTGTGCCTGAAACAGCCTGGACGGAAGCACTCTTGTATTTAATAAGTTTGTCTGCCAGATTTGGCGATTCATCTGCAACAGATATGGTTGACAGAATCAACAGACCTGCAAGCAGTATCATAAGCGCCTTGAATTGTGAAAATAATCTTGAATAAAGTTTCATAACCAAATTTCTCCTTTTTATTATATTTAAACAAAAATTTAGAT
>JAHJDU010000603.1 GCA_018812385.1 Pseudomonadota bacterium | reverse complement strand
CTGATTGAATAAATATCCGAAATAAATATTGGGAGAAGAATATGGCATATGAACAAATTGCTGTTGCGGGAATTCAGATATCACAAGTGATAGGAAACCGGCAAGCCAACATTTCTACAGCGATGGAAGCAATTACCGCAGCGCCCGGTCACGACATCTATGTCCTGCCGGAGCTTTCAAGTTCAGGGTACGGTATAGAGGTGTTTCAAGCACTTGAAGATTTAGCGGAAGACGTCATGGGGCCAAGTTTTAGAGCTTTCTCTGATTTTGCGAGAAGGCAAAAGTGCTTCATATGTTATAGCTTTCCCAGGCGGGTGGGGAATCACAAATTTAAAATCTCCACATCTGTCGTGGATAGAAATGGAAGTCTTGTAGCGAACTACGACAAATGGCATGTGTGCAGTACTGGTGTGTGCTGCGAGAAAGACTATTTCTCTCCTGGAGAGAGTCCTCTTGCGGCATTCGATGTTAACGGCATACAGGTCGGCTTAGCTATTTGCTATGATATTCGCTTTCCGGAATTAACGCGCAAGCTTACCCTGGAGAGGAAAATTTCCTTATTATTGCATCCTGGTGGCTGGCCCAGAGACGAGGGTTTCCATACGTGGCATACATTTGTGAAAGTAAGAGCAATGGAAAATTCTATCTATATTATGAGTACAAACTGGGCCGGCCCGGATAATGGCTGCACCGCATTTTGTCCTCCCTTTCTTGATGGTGGCAAGTACAAATTGGAAAAACTCGGAGATGACCCAGGCGTGCTTAGTGGAATTGTTGACATAGGCTATCTTGAAGAAGCAAGGCGTATACATCCCTACCTGACGGATCGGAATGTTGATATGTACTGACAGATGATTAAAAAAGACAAAGATTCATGCGTACCAGGCCCTGGTTAGCTTTACGCGAAAATGGAATTGTAGTTCAAGAAGTTGATCGTCTGATTAACGCAATTAAAACAATTACCAGTGGAGTACAAATAAATTGATTTCTGTGGTGAATCAATTTTGCAGTTAAAACTCATAAACAAATATTAAGGAGAGAACAATGGGATTTGTAGAACTCAAAGATTTACCGGAATTGGAAATTGCCAATGGAATCAGAGCTTATGCCGTAACTGCTGATACTATTACAGTTCTTCATGTGAGAATTGAAGAGGGGGCTTTGCTGCCGGAACACTCACATTATAATGAGCAGGTGATTAATGTTATTGAGGGAGAACTTGAATTAACAGTGGAAGGCAAAAATTACAATCTGATGCCTGGAAATGTAATGGTATTAGAACCAAATGTTGTCCACTCCGGTCGAGCTGTCAAGGCTTGTAAGGTAGTCGATATCTTTCATCCTGTCCGTAAAGATTTCGCTGGTTCAAATTTTGGAGGCTACCCGAGTGAGGAAAAATAAAAATCACAAGAAAGAGATCTGATATCCGGAATGTGTCCGGATCAGGCCTTTGACATGAATTTTTTTGTTTCCGTATTAACCTTGACCATTTCCCCGGCCTCAAGATATTCCGGAATCTGAATTTCAACGCCATTTGAAAGGGTTGCGGGCTTGGTCCTTGCTGTTGCACTGGCTCCCTTGACGCCTGGAGCTGTTTCCGATATTTCAAAAACAAGGGCCTTTGGAATTTCGATGGAAACCATGTTTTCATCGATGATAAGGGCAACAAGGCCTTCCATACCATCTGTGATCCAGATAAGTTCATCTTCGATTGCATCACCTTCTATCATGTACTGGAAATACTCCTGGCTGTCCATGAATACATGCAGGGCGCCGTCGGGATATAGATATTGTACGGATCTTCTCAGGAGAGCCACCTCATTGAGCATATCATTTCCCTTGTAAGTATCTTCATACTTTTGTTTGGTCTTAATGCTGTTGAATCTGATCCTGTAAAGGGTCACAGCTCCTCTTGCCGAGGGAGATCTCACATCGATATGTTTAACCATGTAGGCTTCACCGTTTATCTCCACAACATTCCCTTTTTTCAAATCACAAGCCCTGGGCATTTTTTATTCTCCTGAATGCTATTTTTTATATTTTTATCTATTTTTTTCATGTCTTTAACATTTTCAGGAATTTAAGTAAATTAAGGTGGCGTAAAATATTTCATGGGAAGATGAATTGTGTACTATAGTTCCTAATGACCATTCGTTTGAAGAGGCAGGACATTTTATGGAGAGTCTTTTTATGGAGAGTCTATTGACATAATAATCTTTTCTCAGGTACTTTAACCAAAAATAAATATCTGCAGCCAAGGAGAAAAAAATGGCCCTAAGCACCCAGCAGCACCAAAGCATCGATGAAACCCTGCAATCCCAGGGATACACCGACTATAAGTGGATCGACCCCCAACGCCTTTCTGATGGTGCACTAGAAAACAGGACGCGATGATACAAATTTTTCAAATAGACGCTTTTACTAAGAATGTTTTTCAGGGGAATCCAGCAGCGGTTTGCCCTTTAGACCAATGGTTTGATGATACAATGCTGCAAGCCATTGCTCAAGAGAATAACCTTGCTGAAACAGCATTTTTTGTTCCAACAGACCAGGGATTTCATATTCGATGGTTCACGCCCAGACACGAAGTTCCTCTGTGTGGTCATGCAACTCTTGCATCCGCCTTTGTGATCTTTACCGAACTTGAGAAAAAACGCATATCAATTCGATTTGAATCAAAAAGCGGGCCTTTGATAGTCACACGCCAGGATTCATTAATGGTAATGGATTTTCCTGCATATCCCATGACACCTTGTCAG
>JAHJDU010000602.1 GCA_018812385.1 Pseudomonadota bacterium | reverse complement strand
TGGAAATATTATTTCTTTTTGTTCCCAATTGAATTTGAATACTGTCTTTTTTTATGAATTCAAAAACGGCTATAGTCTTTAAAGCATTATTTAAAGAATCCAGCGGTTTTTTTCTGTGTTTTTCAGAAAAACAAAGGGTCAGGGTGTTGGGGGCTATATCAAGCCGCTGAACACCTGCCTTTATACAATACACCCTCAGCATAATTTTTAAGAGCATATTTTCAGCCTCTGGGGGCAGTTTGCCATATCGGTCTGTCAGCTCTTTTTTTATATCTGATATATCTGAAACCTCTGTAATCCTTGACAGTCGTCTATATAAGGTTAATCGCTGTTCAACGGATTCTATATAACCATCTGGAAAGCCAACAGACATGGATGCATTAATTTCCGGTTCCAAAGGTTCAATGGTTTCCTCACCTTTTAGATCATGAACTGCCTGATCCAGCAGTTTTAAAAACATGTCATACCCGACAGCTGCTATATGGCCGGATTGAGAGGCACCAAGGGCAGTCCCGGCACCCCTTATCTGCAGGTCTTTCATGGCTATTTGAAATCCAGACCCAAGATCTTTGTACTCCATCAAAGCGGACAATCTTTTCTTTGCATCCTTTGTCAATGTGTTTTCGTCTGTAATAAACAAGTAGGCATAGGCCTGATGGTCACCCCGGCCGATCCGTCCTCTTAACTGATAGATTTGAGAAAGCCCGAACCGTTCGACTTTATTGATAATCATTGTGTTTGCCGAAGGGATATCAAGACCGGATTCTATGATGGTTGTACAAACTAAAACATCTATTTCAAAATTAACAAACTTGAACATCACCTTTTCAAGCTCTATTTCTGAAAGCCTGCCATGGGCCACACCTATCTTTGCCTGGGGCACCAGCTTTTCTAAATTCTCTGCAGCTTTGAAAATGGTCTTGATGTTATTATGAACAAAAAATATCTGGCCCTTTCGTGATAATTCTCTTTTAATGGCATCCTTTACAATGCTGTCTTCATATTTTGAAATATAGGATATAATGGGCTGTCTGTCTGCAGGAGGGGTTGTGATCACAGAAATATCCCGCATACCAGTGAGTGACATATGAAGTGTCCTGGGAATTGGAGTTGCTGTCAAAGCCAGAACATCCACAGAACTTCTTTTCTTTTTTAATGCTTCTTTATGCTTAACGCCAAAGCGTTGTTCTTCATCAATCACCAAAAGGCCCAATGACTTAAAATCAACATCTTTTGATAAAAGCCTGTGGGTTCCAATGACAATATCCACAAGACCTGAACTGATTGCCTTAAGTATTCTTATCTGTTCTTTTCGAGTTCGAAACCTTGATAAGCATTCAATATTCACAGGATATTGGGCAAACCGCTCCCTGAATGTTGCAAGATGCTGTTCTGCCAATATAGTGGTCGGCACCACAATAGCCACCTGCTTTGCGTCATTTACTGCTTTAAAAGCAGCCCTGATGGCCACTTCTGTTTTACCATATCCCACATCACCGCAGACCAGTCGATCCATGGGAATACTTGACTCCATGTCCAGATGTACATCATCAATGGCCTTTAACTGATCACGGGTTTCGTCATAGGGGAAAGCCGCTTCAAAATCATTGTAATAATTATCCGGCCTGGAAAATGAAAATCCCTTATTGACTTTTCTTTGTGCATAGAGATTTAAAAGATCGGCTGCCATTTTCTCAACCTCTTCTTTTGCTTTGGCCTTTGATTTTATCCAGGCTTTAGAACCGATTTTATCAAGAACCGGGGTATAGCCATCCACCCCGATATACTTGCCGATCATCTCAATGCGATCAACGGGTAAATATAATTTATCATTATCCAGATATTGAATAAGGATAAAATCCTGGGAAATACCCCTTACTTTTAAACTGCACAACCCCTCAAACTGACCCACTCCATGCTCAATGTGAACAACAATATCTCCATTTTTCAACTCTTCCGGCGCTATAACCTTAAGGTCACGCGCAAACTCTGTTTTTAAGTCTCTTCTTGCCGATGTTTGTCTGCGTATTCTTTTTTTACCGAAAATTTCATTTTCAGTTACAAGGGCCAACCCCTCTTCTTTGAGAACAAACCCTGAAGATACCTCTCCAAACAGATAATAAATCCCTGGGGTTTGTCCAATTGCTGCGGTGAATGATTTACTCGGGATAGGTTCAATGCCATAGGGTTGAAGCAATGACCGCAATCGTTTTGCTTGTGAATCTTGACTAAGGACACACAGTACCTTTCTTTTGTTTTCAATATGATCGTTGAACCAGTCAACCAAAGGCTTTAAAGGATTATCTTGGGTCCCCTCCCTTTTTAATGATGAAGACAAGTCCGTGTTATCCTGATAATCAAATGGGAGAGTTGTCTCTATCTTTGCACTAGAAGAACCAGAAGAATTAACAGCCATATCAAATTGTTTAAATGATATATGTTTTTTTGATTGAGTTAGGGACTTTATCTTATCCCATTTCAAATAAATGGAATCAGGTTCAACACAAAGCCGGCTCTCCGCTGCAGTGGCTTTATAATTGATCAACGCCTTATTTTCAAAATCCATTGCCCTGGATTCAAGATCGTCGGGAGAATCCATCACCAAAAGCGTATTTTTAGGGATATAGTCAAAAAAAGTATCTAATTCTTCATAAACTATGGACAGCATACTTTCAACACCCGGGAATCTTCCAAATTCACGGGTTTCATTCACATATGCTCTGATTTTTGATGCTTCAAGTCTGGCAAGGGTTCCAGCCTGTCTGAGACGGGCCAGGATATAAGGCAGATTTTCTCTGGTCAATATTGCTTCTGTTGCCGGAATAATGATGGTTTCATAAATTTCCTTTACCCCTCTCTGGGTAAAGACAGAAAAATACCGGATGGATTCCACCAGATCCCCGAAAAATTCAATGCGCACGGGATATTTTTCACCTGGGGAAAAAATATCCAGAATACCGCCGCGCACGGAATACTCTCCAGGATCTTCCACAAGAGACGTTTTGTTATACCCGCCGGATTCAAGTTTCAAAACCAGGGCATCCCTGTCAATTTCCTCATTGGCAATGACCAGTTCGGCAAAATCATTCAAGTTTTTCTTTGGAATCAGTTTTTGTAAAATGGTGTCCACAACCGTTACAATAATTAAGGGTTCTGAACCTGAATTCATGATTTTTGATAAAGCCGCAAGCCTGTTTGTAGATGTTTCTTTATGGTAGGCCAGGGATTTGAAAGGCAGGATATGATATCCCGGAAAAAAAACAATTTTACCTTTTTTGTCTGGCAGAAAAAAATTCAATTCATCTAAAAACTCTATCGCTTTTTTTGTATCCTTTAAAATAACAAGGATTGAAACTTTAGAAGATGAATACCATTTAGAAGTCAGATAGGCTTTATGAGACCCTTCTGTCGGGGTGATCACCACACTATTATCAATATTTTTAACATCTTTGATTAAATGCTTTGACATATTTACCTGAACATACTCGATTGAATGGATAGAAAGTTTCTTTTAACCTGAAGGTCACTCGTAACCTGAAGGTCAGACCTAAAAATCATGGCCTTGATTTAAAGGAAACTTTGAAAAGAATCAAGAAAAATTAAAACAAAATTATTTGAACTTATTGGCCAGGCCATTGTCAATTACATAGATACAAGCCTCATTGGCCCCCTGGCTCGTATACCCGAATTTTTTAGAAAGGTTGTCTAAAAGGAATTTCACATCTTTTTTAATCCGTTTGTCATGGGCTTTAAATTTATCCGTGTCAAAATCCTTGATGGCATTCCTGAAATTTTCATTTTCAATAAAAGGTTCCAACACCCTTTTTTTCAGGTTGTGAACATATCGCTCGTATAAGGATTCAAACAGCCGGGTTTCCATAATATTTTTCCCTTCAATCATGATCTCATGGGAAAGTGTTCGTGTGGTAAACTCTTTTAAGACATCGTTCCTTATCTCCTGTCTTTTTTTCTTGTCCATATCCTCAGAAAGAAGCCGGTTTTCAATGCTTTCAAGAAAGGCTTCGGTCACGTGGATCTCTTCTTTTGTAAAAATACACTTTACGATTGAATCAATGTCGTTGGTCACAGCAGAAATGTAATTTTTAATATCTTTGGCAATCTGTTCATCGTTATAATAATATAAGGATTCTTTCACCTGTTGAAGGATGCTGTAGTCATACATTCGTAATAAAGATTCAAGAAATCCCTGGGGGATCAATTTTTCCGTCTGATCATCAAGTTTACTGAAAAAAGTGCATAGGTCAGGCATATTTATCAACCGGTCTTCTTTGGCATATTTAGAATAAAATTGATCAAATATTTTAATGGCATCCCGGCCTGACAGCCCTTCTTTCCCATAAATTTCAGATTCTGCAATAATTTTTTTGAGCATATTATTGTCCAGGGATTTAACATCTTCTTCTCCAAGCCATTTGGGAACATTGCCTGAAAACAATTCCATTTTTAACAGCAAAAGCTGGTCATCACAAAAATTCTTATATTTTAAAGGATCTTTTATCCACTGAGCCAAGGCCAGTGATTTTTCCCCGATTCTCGTGCAGATGATGATCCTGGCAAAATTTTCAAGAACCATTGGAAGAAAACTGCCTTCAATGTGCCGGCCAAAAATATTATGATAAATCTTAACTTCTGTTTTAACATCAAGGACATAAGGAATATCAATATATTGAATCCTGTCTTCAAAGGAAGGAAAATCCCGGATACTGCGTTTATCCTCAGGATTCATTAAAGCAAAAAACAATGAATCCACTCTTTCTTCAATATCTTCCACCTTGTGAAGCCCTTCACTGATAATATTATGAAGTTCAACCATACGATCGATGTTGTGGGCCTTGATATCCATGAGCGCATAAATCCCATTATTGATTTTTGCAAATCTAGAATACACATAATTGACCACATTGCTGTCCTGGAACAGGGCATTTATCCTTTTTTGAAGCATTTGATTGTAAATAATATTTTGTTTTAACGGCCTGTCGCCGGGGTTAAATACACTGATACCGTTTCCAAGGCGCCGGTTAAAATAGTAAGGCCGGGCATAGAGCATTTTAAATACTTCGATGGGATTGCCCAATCGTTCCAATAATGAATGATAGATAGAAGAGCAAATCGTACAAACTTCTTCTTTAAAAACCCATTCATATTCTTTTTCTGTAAACAGGCGCCATTTGAATTCATCATTTTTAATCAATTCATCCAGGACAATTCTTCGCTGATCTTTGGGTATGGCCAGAAAAGGATTGTCATGGGAAATGCAGGGCACTTCAATATATTCCGTATTTGTACCGACATATAAACTGTCACCTGGCTCCTGTTTACCATCGGGATCTTCTTTTTTTTCAACATAATGAATGAATCTTTCAAAGGCAGACACAGACAAAGAAGTGTCTTTGTCCTGGAGTTTCTTAATATTCAGTCGCCATACGATCTCATATCTGAGGCCTTTTTCAGTATTGGCATAAATTTCAAATTTCTTTAACAAATTGTTTAAAAATGTGCTTTTCCCACAGCCATGGGGGCCGTCAAAAATATATATGCGGTTCTGCTGCGCCCCATGGCGTAGATACTCCATCTGTTTCATGAAGCGATTGGCAAAAAGCATATCAGTAAAATATGGATTTTCAGAGTCTTCAACAAAAAGCCTTGAGCAATCATAGTTGGTAAAGGTCAACTTATCAATATCTCCAGATATGGTGTCCTCTGATTCGTCAACATAATATTTTATCATATCGTGGAAGGTCTGAAAGATGTTTCGCAAAACCTGGGAGGGATTTTCCTTTAAAATATTTAAAAATTCTTCAAAAGGAACAGGCGCAAGCCTTTGGTAATCGCTTATATTTTTATCCAATAAATCAAGGGTTTGATCAATGGAATTTTTTTTTGAAGGCATTATTTCCATATTAAATTATACCTCCTTTTTAGAAAGTTTGCGGTTTTCCATCATATAAACCATTCTTTTCCATTTGACAGGTTCTGGCTTGCTCCCATAAATTTTAGGAGAACCCGGGTCCCAAAAACTGGCATAGCTTGTTGCGGCCTGTCCCGATGCCGCAGGTTCGCTGGTTTCCAGATGGACAGGTCCTCCCCATAAATATTCTATGCCCATCATGGTATTTTCAATAAAATCCATCTTTAAGGGTTTATTTTCAAATTTATGATTCAGATACAATATTCCATCCCTGGTGAAAGCTTTATCGACAAATATTTCAGGAGGGTGATACAGCGTATCAATGATCATCTCCTTGTAATCTTCAGCTTTTTTGGATTTGATATAGTATTCCCAGGACATCCTGGAATTATTAAACCGCTTGCCTGCCACAAAAAGATTATGTCTGGCAACAAACTCCTGATCCACAAATGTATTGATAAAGGTAAAATCATTAAAATTTTCTCGAACCTTTAAGATGAACTCATCACCTGAATTTTTGCTTTGGTTATAATTTTTCTTTTTTAATTCATCTTTTAAAAGAATATAATCAAAACAATAGCATCCCTTATCTTCCATATCTTTAATATGTTCAAACAGTCTCATTCCAAGGGCATAGGGATTTAATCCTACTTTTGGCATGGATGTTACTACGGCATTGACTTTGGCAAAGTCTACTTCATGACCGCAGATCCTGTCATCCCTCATAAAAAGATATTCATGCCAATAACTTGCCCACCCCTCATTCATAATTTTTGTTCTAATCTGTGGTTGAAAATATAAAGATGTGTTCTTAACAATTTGAATCACAGATTTGATCCATTTATTTTCATCTTCTTTTAAAAATGATGAATGTTGAAGGATATATTCCACAATATCAAGTTCAGGCTTAATTTTTATGGCTGCTTCTTTTTTATATAATTCTTCAAATTCAGGATAAAGGCTTACCACCTGCCCAAAAAAATCCTCGTTGCCCTTGCGAGCGGTATTGAATCTTGTAATCTCCTTTAAATATTCATGATGAGATACATTCTTAATTTTTTGTAAAAATGTATCAAAATAAAAATCTGTTTTGCTCAATTGCCTATACCATAAAGGGTACACGCGCCTACCATTCATGATAGTATTGTTAAGTTCCTTTTGATACCCCACAAGATTATCAATGCCCCGGGAAAACTCAATGGCATAATCAACCCATATGCCCTTTTCAGATCGAAGCTGGGCAATGAGCCTCTTATCTGACAATGCCTGACCTGTTAAATCAATATCCCATGTGTTTTTATAAAAAAGATTGTTCTGAAAAAAGTCGATATGCCCTAAAACATGGTAAAAAATCATTACATTGAGCCAGTCAGGGTTGTTATCATTGTAAAATGAAATTGCCGGACGGGTGTTGATGACTGTTTCATAGGGATTGGAAGGATAGGCTTCATACATGCCTTTTCCTGACAGGACTCTTACATCATGTACCCAGTAGTCATAAAGTGTCGGAATCATGACTTTGGGACTCAACTCAATCATGTCCCGGTTGGTCACGATATATTCAAGGGTTTCATCATCAAACTTCAAGCCTTGATCCCGGGCCCGAAGTTTGCATTCTTCCATAATGCCTTTCACATGTTGACTTACAAGTTCCATTGTTTATTCTCGCTTTATTTCATGAAATAAGTCTTTTTATGCCTTGAATAATTCTTGAGTCATCTGCATCTTCACCCATTACATCCAGTTTAATCAAACTGCTGTGTTTATTAAGTATGCCTGATGATTTCAAATACTTTTCCACTTCTGTCTGTTTTGAACCAACATAGGAATGCTCTACAATGGAGATACCGATTCTGGACACATAATTCAGCATTTTTTCAATCTCAGCAATGGTTTGTTTTCCTTCCTTATCCCAGTCATCGCCATCTGTACCGTGAAAGACATAGATATTATAATCCCGTGCCAGGTTCTCTCTTTCAACAATATCATTTACCATTTTGAATGCCGTAAATACCTTGGTACCGCCGGCTACTTTATAAGAATAGTACTTATAAAAATCAGATACTTCCTTGGCTTCGGTATCGTGAAGGATAAACCGTGTTTCAACTTGCTTTTCATATTGATATAAAAGCCAGGAATACAGCATGACATGCTGGGAGACCACCGTCTGGGTCACTTTACCGCCCATTGAGCCTGAATAATCCCTTAAAAAGAAAATAAGGGCCTGGGACTCAAAATCTTTTTCCCTGGACAAAATTCTGTAAATCATATCCTGGGGAGAAATAATAAATTTTGTTGTATCAATATTTGATACATCTGGGACATTCCCGAGGATAATATTGGTTTCAACAATCTTTTTTAATGTTGCTTTTTTATCCAGAATCTGACCCACGCCCCTGTTTTTGTCTGTCAGATCATACACATACCTTGCCAGGATTCTTTTTTTCCCTTTGTCCTGTAAATTGGGCAGCGCAAAATCCTGGGATAAGACTTTGCCAAGTTCATAGGCATTGGATTCGATTTCATGCTCCCCACCCTCGCCTTCTCCAGGGCCTTCTCCAGCGCCTTGTTCTTCTCCTTCTCCTTCTTCAGGACGGACTGGTTGTTCTCCAATGATATCCCCTTCTTCTCCCTCACCTGTTCCACCAGTGGGCTCTCCTTCTCCCGGTTCCTGGTCCAGGTTTATTTCATCATGGACAAATTTCTCTTCAACAGTTGTCGGGACAATAATGATCTTATCTTTTCCACCAGATCCTGGTTTAACAATTCTTCCAATACGAATTTTTCGTTTAAATCCGTCTTCTTCTCTTCTTCTGTCTCTTTCAAGAAGGTCATCAAGGGTTATCATATATTATACCTCCCTTGGTTCTTTTATGCCCAACTAAAAAACCGCCAATTCCCGTTCAAACACTATTTGTCGTCCTCCTGGCTGCAGAAGTATTCAATGGTTTTCTGGGCACAGGTTCTGCAATACCCAAGTTTTTCATTCATGGTATAAGTCATTCTGTCATAGAGCTTTTGATTTTCTTCATTGGTCCTGTTGGCAAGGGCACCAATTAATGAGCCGGCTCCGGCTATGTCAGATTTAAGCCTGACATCGGTAATCGCCTTAACCAGTTCAAGATTGTCCATGAAATCATAATTTGCATCCACAGAAAGCTTTTGTCCATAAATCTTTCGGATAGAATTTCTAAATGAGGCCCTTTGCTCCTCAGTCTTCAAACCAAGCCGTTCTTCAACATTTTTAATATATCGTTCATCTATTTTAAGTGCTTTAAGTTCGCCGGTCTGGGGATCCTTATATTTCCACATCATGTCAGGACCGAGGTGTTCTGCATCAACACCAATGATCATGTTTACATAATTCAGCACATCTTTTTTAATTGCCAAAGGCTCATCCATATAGGCGTTGAACATTTCAGTCATAATTCTTTCACGATAAAGGCCCCTTGCAATTTTCAAATCCTCTTTGAATTTTGCCCGGTCAGAAGGTTCCTGGACATAATCAAGAACCGTTCTTTCAAGGGCCTTAAAAATATCCAGGGCAAACATACACTGACCTTCATTGGTTTCAGAGCTCTCCAATAAAAGCTGTACTGCCCGGCCAAGGTTTCTTTGCCCCATGCCTTTCTGCCCGAACCGTTTGGTGATATCTGTGTCCTGGTTTAACATATCAATCAACTCGGCAAGGGTTTTGAGACTCTTTTCTCCGGCCACCTCTCCTGCTGCAAGTTTCATGATTTCAATGGGGGTTAACTTATCGGATCTGGGCAATCTTGTCAGAACAACACCGACAGAAGCTGCATAATTCAAATTTGGGTCCTGGTGCAGCACTTTTGAATCAAGGGAGCGTTTTGTATCTGTGCCAATGGCATACTCTGTTAATAATTTTTGAATTTTATAATCTGTATTATGTGCAACATAGCAGATTCGGCACCGGTCAATTATAGGCGCTTCTTCTTTTTCGGAAAGGAAAGTGTCAAATTCGGAATTATTGCTGGTGGCAATGATCAGCGTGTCAATGGGCCACTTGAACCCGTCCATTTCGATCATCCGGTTTTGAATCACCCCAAGATAAACCTGAACCAGATCTTTTTTATTTTTATAAATCTCGTCACTGAAATGGATGCCGCCGCCCGCAACCCTTGCCAATGCCCCTCTTCTTAAATCAAAACGATAGGGGTTGTTTGAATCGGAAATATGAAGTAGCCTTTGAATAGATTCTTCTCCCATGAGATCCACTGCAGAGGATGTAATCTTATCCTTTGCAGGATATTTGCCGGTTATCGTGCCAAGGCTTTCAATTAATGGAACCGGTGTAATTTCAATAAAGGACAGCATCTTTGTAATATCATTGTTTGTATATTCCCGGATCTGATTAAAGATATAAGCAGAACAGGCGCCCAGAGGACGATATTTATCATAGAGATCCTCTATCTGTTTTTCAGTAAATTTAAATTTTTTAGAAAAAAACTCTTTAGATTTGTCCTGGGTTTCACAAAGACTCATGGCCAGGATCATGGGGTCTTCATAGGTCTGGGATTCAATAAAATTAATCTTGCCATAGCCTCCGATCTGATCCAGATTAATAAACCTGAATGTATATTTTCTATTTTGGGGGATACTGAGGAATTCTCTGTATCGCGCACAAAGATAATCAACAAAAAAAGTTTTACCATTGCCAGGCTCACCCACCAGGACAAAAGCCATTTCCCTTGAGGATCCTCCTTCTGAAGCATCTTTCACAAATGAAACAAAACTGTTTATTTCATCATACATTCCCACCAGATGTTTTTTCCCCTGGCTGAATAGATCAAACTGGTAGGTTGTTTTACCTTTAACTGTAATTTTTTGAATACCTGCATCAAGGATCATCCTTGCGACCCCCCCAAAGGCATCTTCAAATAATAACTTTCCTTTTTTAACTGCATCAACATGATAAATTAAGGATTTTTGATTTGTTTTGCCGGCCATTTTACCCTCCTCTGGGCAGCAAGGAGGCTTATGCTGCCATTCAAAATTAGTGGGAATTTCATTTTCTGCCAATGGCAGATGAATAAAATTTAGTTAGAAATTTTCAAGTTTGCATTCAAACACTATTTATGCTTGTTTTTAATATATCAAGATAAAAAAATGGAGTCAAATAATTTACTCACTATTTTACTCAATCTCGATTCTGGTTAACAGATGTTTTCCCAAAACAAGGTCCTCTTGCGTAGTGATTTTAATGTTCAGGTTAGACCCTTTTATGATAACCACCTTTTCACCTAAATGTTCTACTAAAGAGGCGTCATCAGTCCCTGAAAAACAAGTTTTAATGGCATAATCAAATGCCCGCATAATCAAGTCCAGTTTAAAGGTCTGGGGTGTTTGTGCAGTATAGAGGAACTGCCTGTTCAATGTTTTTTGAATACTTAAATCCGGGAAGACCTGTTTAACAGTATCTGTTATTTTAACAGCCGGAATACAGGCACCATATTCAATGGTCTTCTGGATACACTCTTTAATCATATTATGATTTACAAAGGGGCGCACGCCATCATGAATCAATACAATAGCTTCTTTATCAATATTTGTTCTATCGCTGATCCTTTTCAGGCCATTTAAGACAGAGACTTGTCTTTGCTTCCCACCTTCAACCAGATGAATTTTTTTTGCAAAGCCAAATGGATCGATAATATGCTTTTTACAATACTCATGGTCTTGTTTTGGAATAACAAGGACAATTTCATGGACCTGGTCACAGCTATCAAAGGCCATGATGGTTCGACTAAGAATTGGGATTTTGTCAAGATAAAGATACTGCTTTTTAATCTCTGAGCCCATTCGCAAGCCCTTACCTGCGGCAACAACTATGACAAAATTTTGGGATGGATGCATTTTAAATTAAATAAGACAATTCTTTTGGCAAGGGAATTCCCTTACCCATATGGTCTTCTCCATAATTCACGGCAGCAAGGATTTTCAGATCCTTTAATGCCCGCAAATCACCCTTAAATTGAACAATTTCGATTTCTTCTTTTTTTATTTTCCCACCAGCCCATTGAATATCCAAGACACTTGCAGCATCAAAAACATCACTATTTACAAGCATTTTGACTTCACCACCATAATGCTGAACAATTTTTGCCACTAAAAGGCTTGGGCGACTGTGAAATCCGCGGTCTTTAGGTATTCCAACCTCAATCACAGAGGTTTCCATGTTTTCATTCAAGATTCTCGATGCCAGGGCTTTTCCTGAAGACAAAAATTTCCAGGCATAAAACAATCCGAAATTAACGGCCCGATCCAGCAGAACATCTGGATCTATAACATCGGATAAAGATTCACTGACAGTTTTATATACATCCTTAAACCCGATATCATGCAAATGGCGTTCATAAAAATGCAATAAACTGCCCGTCACCTGGAGCATATGAAATACAATGGAAAAATGGCTTCTAAGTTGTTCAAGCTTTAAATTTTCTGATGATGATTTTGTATTTACAACATAGGAATCAAAGGAAGACTGTATGTTATGAATCAACATTTCATATCTTCTAACGATGACCTCATTGATTTGATCCGGCACAAGTTCCTTGATTTTTTTTAAATCATACCGCTCATAAAATTCAAACTGATCAAAATCTTTTACAACTTCCAAAAATTCACTGGCAATCCGGGTCAAATTTTCTCTTTGCTGGTCTTTGGAATTAAAATCATCGATATTGTGATCCAGCTGCTGTACAGATGAAATCCCGGGAAAATAACTAAGATCATACCTTGTGACCGGTATATTGATCTTCAGACGGCGAGCTTCCTCTAAAATCACAGGCGCAGCCAGTTTTATGGATTGCTGTAAAATTTTTAGTGTATCAAAAGCTTCAAGTTTAAAGGTCTTATGCTGGTTCTCTTCAAAAGAATAAAATTTAAACCGATTGAGAATATGTCTTTGGGAATAGCAGGCCATTGAAAGATGCCGGATTGTTGCAGACAATTCGCGATAAAACACCCATTCTTTATTTTTTTTAGCCCCATGAAAATCTAAAAAATCTTCAAGAATATGGGATGTTGAAATAAGCTTTGAATATATTTTTTTTGTAAAGAGATACTCGTCATCATCAAGTTCAAAAACAAACAAAATACATTTTAGATATTCAAAGGAAAAAATATTGACTTTTTCCTTAAAGGAGATGTCACAGGTAAAATTCATAATCCATTTTCCAACATTAAAAATAAAGATTCGGCCTGACCAGTTGATAAGCCGAATTTTGTTATCTGCTCTTGTTACCGCAAACAGATCAACGATCATTCATCTTGGATGTACGTTGCCGCACACCTCATGCGACCTACCCGAAAACTTGGGCGGACAACCCTCAAACATTTCCCTATTTGGTCTTGCACCGGACGGGGTTTACCAAGCTTTTCCAGTCACCTGGAAAACTGGTGCGCTCTTACCGCACCGTTTCACCCTTACCTGGATCGGATATACCGACCCGGGCGGTCTACTCTCTGTTGCACTTTCCTTCACGTCACCGTGACTCCACGTTATGGAGCGTCCTGTCCTGTGGTGTTCGGACTTTCCTCCAGGTTTAAAAACCCAGCGATCGTTTTGCCTGGTCAGGCCGAATTTTTACCTATTTATGTAATAAAGGATTCTACTGCATTGCGGGCAGGAAATCAATGAATTACCACGCTGTATTTCAATATATAATTGAGGCGGTATGTTCATAAAGCACCCCATACACACCTCGTCTTCTACATATATTACAGCCGAGCCATTATTCATTTTTGATACTTTTGCAAACCTGCTCATCAGTGAAGGTTCCAGGGTTTTGCTGATTTCATTCTGTTGGGCAATATATTCATCAAGAAGCTCTCTATCATCAATAGATTTTTTTTCAATATCTTTTTGTTCGGCTTCTATTTGATCCTTAAGAAGATGGAATTCTTTTTCACTTTCCTGAACAATTTTTTCCATTTCTTCTTTTTCATCAAGCAGTTCCAACAATTCAGTTTCCAAAACATCTTTGCGTTTTTTATTATCGTCTACTTCTCTTAAAAAAAGATTATATTCCTTATTGGTCTTTACCATCCTCAGTTTTTCATTGCTTTTAATAATCCGGTCATCAACAACTTGAATTTCTCTTTCAATATCCCGGCAAGCTTCCGTGGCACGTAAAAGATGTTCTTTGTTTTCTTCTAAGGCATTTCCAAACTGGTTTAATTTTGCGCTTAATTTTTCTTTTTCCTTT
>JAHJDU010000601.1 GCA_018812385.1 Pseudomonadota bacterium | reverse complement strand
TCATCCCTGCAGCACCTGCCGCAGCTTTGGTATGGCCGATCATTGATTTGACAGACCCAATGGCGATTTGATTTTTGGGTGAATCCGTATCAAAACATTTTTTCAGGGCAGAAAATTCCACTTTATCGCCCACCCGTGTTCCCGTTCCATGGGCTTCAATAAGCCCAACCGTGGAAGGGTTGATATTGGCTTCCCTATAGGCTTCGTTTAATGCTTTGAGCTGTACTTTTGACTCAGGGGCATAAATGGCAGAGGTCCTGCCGTCGCTTGAAGTGCCAATGCCTTTAATGACGGCATAAATCCTGTCATTATCTTTTTGCGCATCGTCGAGGCGTTTTAACACAAGCATGCCTATTCCTTCGCCCAGGACCGTTCCATCGGCATCCTTTGAAAATGGTTTGGCATCGCTGGTGTGTGACAAAACCCCGGTTTTTGAAAAGCACATGTGCATGAAAATATCATTCAAGGTGTCCACGCCCCCGGTAATGGACATGTCGCATTTACCGGAAACAAGTTCCATCACAGCTGTATGAATTGCTGCAAGAGAGCTTGCACAGGCTGCGTCTGTTACAGTGTTTGTCCCACAAAGATTTAAGCGGTTGGCAATTCTGCCGGCAACAACATTGCCAAGAAGGCCGGGAAATGAGTTCTCCTGCCATTGGACATAATCGCCCTGTATTCTTTGAATGATTTCTTCTTTTTTTTCGACACTGATTCCAGAATCTTCCAGGGCCTTTTTCCAGATAGGGTGTCCCAGCCTGGCCCCCAGCGGAATAACCAATTCCTGGGTTCCGGTAACCCCTAAAATCACATTGACTTTTTTATGTTCAAGATCAGGATGGTTCAAGGGATAGCCAGCATCTTCCAGAGCCATCCTGGCGACTTCAAGCCCTAAAAGCTGGGAAGTATCTGTTGCCGCAATATTATTGGGCGGAATGCCGTAAAAAGACGGGTCAAAGGCGACAGATGGCAGAAAACCGCCGCGTTTGCAATAGGTATGGTCAGCTTTGGATGGGTCCTGATCAAAATAGTCTTTTAGCTTCCAGTGGGTGTCATCGGGAATATCAACAATGGCATCAATCCCATTGGACAGAAGATGCCAATATTCTTTCAAATTGCTGGATTTCGGGAAGATACATCCCATGCCGATGATGGCAATACTGGTTTTTTCAGGGGGTTTATCCATTGGTTTCATAGCCATAATATTATATTTTATTGAGTGAAATCCACTCAGCATTTAAATAATTAAAAACATAAAATTATGGCAATATACTATTTTGGGGTTTGTAAATCCTGCAATGAGTCTGGATTTGACAAAAGTTTTACACAGAAAAATATGCTTAAAGAAAAAAGGAAATTTCCTTTTTTTTCATGGGTTTAAATAAGTCCGCCCCCCTGGGCAGGGTGATTCCCTGGATTTTTAAAATGGATGCCCTGATACAGATACAGGCACCAAACATGAGATTTAAAGCTATTTCAGCGGTTTCCCGGTTTTCATGGACTTCAAGAAAACTGCCTTTTACCCATTGGTTAAAGGCTCCAATGGCAGGGCCGCACCAGATCTGGTAATCCATTTTCCTTTCTAAATTCCCCTGGATGGCCCATTTGGAAGAAAGACCCAGATAGGATCTGAAAACAAGGGACATTTTATGTTTGGGATCATTTTGAGCCCTTTCTATTTCTTTTGTATTTCCAGTTTTGTGGAAAAACTCTTTTGTGGAGGTCCAGGCATCCTCAAATTTTGCCTGTAAAATTTTCTCCTGTATTTCCTGTTTTGATTTTTCATCGATGTCATCAAAACTATTGTGGGCCCGGTAAAGTTTAAACAATTTATCAGCCCTTACAGGGAACAGGGTTCCGCGTTTTAATACCTGGACTTTTGCACCGATTTCAAACATGTCTGCGGCAGGGGCCATGGCAACATCTGCCTGTTCTGCCTGGCACAGCATTTTTTTAACATCGTCACAGATGTCGGCCTCAACACAGGATTGATTGATAGAACCCGTCAGTATATAGGCCGCTCCCATTCCAAAGGCGGCAGCTGCTGATTCCGGAGTGGCAATACCCCCGGCAAGCCCTACACAAAGAGGTTCTTTATAATGATAGGTTTCCATGAATTCATTTTTTAATGCCATCATGGTTGGCAACAAGGTCAGTGCCGGACGGTTGTCTGTATGTCCGCCCGAGTCTGCTTCTGCTGTCAGGTCCTGGGCCATGGGAATATAGGCTGACAGCTGGGCCTCCTGTTGTGTAATCAATCCCTTTTCCAAAAGGAGGCTCACCAGTTTTTTCGGGGGTGGTGAGAAAAACTGCCGGGCAATTTCAATTCTTGATACCTTTGCAATGACGTGATTGGGCGTGACAATCTGGCCCTTGCTGTCCGAATAAATTCCTTTAATTCGATAATATACAAGGGCCGGGGTCATGCGCATGAAGGCTGCTGCACTTATCAGGGTGATCTTATGCTTCAAATAAAGATCGACGGTTGCCATTTCATGGTCTGGATCACCCAGAGAATGAATCAGGTTAAACCCGAAAGGTTTATCTTTCAGGCTATTTTTCAGGTCAATAATATTTTCTTCAATTTTTTCAAGGCAAAGGCCGCCTGCACCAAAAAAGCCCATCATACCATTTTGAGCCATGGTTTTTACCATGGCAGCAGAGGTAATCCCATTGGCCATGGCACCGGCAATATAGGGATATTTTAAACCATGCCTTTTTTTAAACCCCTCATCTCCAAGGTTTTCAAGCCGGACAGCCGGGACAAAGGCCTTGATACGATGCTCCGTATTTTCCTTAAAGGCTGTGAAGAAGAAATTATTATCTTTGCTTATAAAATTAATCCCGTCTTCGGTCTGAATAGCAAAAATAGGGGTGTTTACCTGCATGAGCAGGTCATTTAATGGGTTTGGTGTTTCATCAGGCATGCTGGTTTCCCTGTAAAATTGAGGTAAGACGTGTTTTATTGGTGAAGGCCCTTATACTATGATCTTGATAAAAATAAAACCATTAATCAGTTTCTCGGGTGGTACTTTTGATGCATTTTGACCAGGTATTCCCTTGAAATATGGGTATAAATCTGTGTTGTGGATATGTCTGAATGGCCGAGCATGGTTTGAACTGACCTTAAATCAGCGCCGCCTTCAAGCAGATGGGTGGCAAAAGAGTGTCTTAAGGTATGGGGGGTGATATTCTTTGATATGT
>JAHJDU010000600.1 GCA_018812385.1 Pseudomonadota bacterium | reverse complement strand
GCAAATCTTGTCCAGAAACGCTTTCACGTTTTCAGCAAGCTTCTGCGCACCAAATGAAATTTTTCCAACGGGGACATGGACAATACCGGCTTTCTCAACCCGGAATTCGATTTTTCCGGCCTTAAGCTCTTCAATGGTTTTTGCAAGTTCAAAGGTAACCGTCCCGGTCTTCGCATTGAGCATTAAACCTCTGGGTCCGAGTACCCGACCAAGTTTACCTACCTCACCCATCATGTCAGGCGTGGCAATGGCTTTATCAAATCCAAACCATCCGTCTTTTATTTTTGCCAGAACCTCGTCTGTGGCGATAAAATCGGCACCGGCATCAAGGGCTTCTTTTTCCTTTTCACCCTTGGCAAAAACAAGTACCTTTACTTCCTTTCCAAGTCCATTGGGAAGCACAACAGTTCCACGAACCATTTGATCGGCATGCCGCGGATCAACGCCTAACCTCACGGCAACATCCACAGTTTCATCAAACTTTACATAACTGGAAGAAACCGTCAGTTCCAAGGCATTCAGTGGATCGTATTGAACCGTTCTATCGACCTTTTTAAGTGCTTCTGTATGATTTTTACTCCGCTTTGGCATTTTCATCACTCTTTTACTTAAAGTTAAATTACTTCTATCCCCATGCTTCTTGCTGTACCTGCAATAATCTTTACAGCAGCATCAATATCTGAGGCATTTAAATCTTCTTTTTTGGTTTCTGCAATTGCAACAAGCTGATCCCTGGTAACCGTACCCACTTTAGTCCGGTTGGGTTCACCAGACCCTTTTGTAAGCTTTGCTGCAGCCAGCAATAACCTGGATGCTGGTGGTGTTTTTGTAATAAAGCTGAATGATCTATCCTTGTATACTGTGATGACCACTGGAATGATAGATCCTATGTCATTAGCGGTTTTTGCATTAAAAGCCTTACAAAAATCCATAATGTTAACGCCATGCTGACCTAAGGCAGGCCCGATAGGCGGAGATGGATTGGCTTTTCCTGCTTGAACCTGAAGCTTTATTTGTGTCATTACTTTTTTTGCCATTGTTTTGAACTCCTAAAACTTAACTATTTAACCATACTATATTTTGGTAACCTGTATAAAATTCAGTTCTACAGGGGTTGCGCGCCCAAAAATACTCACCAACACTTTAATCTTTTCTTTATCAGGTGATACATCTTCCACTGTACCGATAAAACTTGAAAATGGTCCGTCAATAACTCTGACCTCATCCCCTGGTTCAAAAAAGTATTTAGGTTGAGGCTTATTTTTCCCCTGTTGCATTTTATCAACAATGTTTTCAGCCTCTTTGTCACTTATCGGCGCCGGTTTATTTTTCCCACCCAAAAAACCAGTAACCTTTGCAGTAGAACTTACAATATGCCATGTCTCATTGTCCAGATGCATTCTAACCAGAATGTACCCAGGGTAAAATTTTCTTGAAGATTCCCTTTTCTTCCCATTAACAAGTTCAACAATATTTTCAGTCGGAATAAGAATCTCACCAAATTTTTCAGGATGCTTGGAAGCTTTTATTTTTTCTTCCAGAGCAACTTTTACTTTTTGCTCATGACCTGAATACACATGTACTACATACCATTTTAGAGACATGTTACTTCCCTTGTTTTATGTCAGGACAACCTGAACAAGCTTTGAAAGACCAAAATCAAAAAATCCGAGAAACGTTGCAAGAATAAAAACAAAAACGATCACAACAATGGTTGTCCCTGTGGTCTGTTTTCGAGTAGGCCAGGTTACCTTTTTTAACTCAACCTTGACTTCTCTTAAAAACTCCATTGCTTTTTGGAAAAAATTTGGTGCTCCAGCCTTAGCATCGACCAAACTTTTTTCTGACTTTGCTTTTAAAGGACTTGCTACTATGGATGATTTTGTATTTGAAAGCTTTGAAGAGCTATCAGAAAAATCAGTCTTATTTTCCGTTTCTATCCTATTCTTTGCCTTTTCGCTTGCAGGCTTTTTTTTCTGTAATCGTGACATACAACTCCTAAGTTTATCCCGAAATCTTAATCAGTTTTCAAATTAAAACTGCAGGATGGAAAAATGTGGCAGGCCAGGAGGGAATCGAACCCACAACCGCCGGATTTGGAGTCCGGAGCTCTGCCAATTAGAGCTACTGACCTGCATATATTTTTGCTATTTAACCTTTGTTTCTTTATGCACTACATGTTTATTACAGAATTTGCAGTATTTTTTAAACTCCATCTTATCAGGAGTTTTCCGCTTATTCTTTGTCGTTGTATAATTCCTTCTCTTGCACTCTGTGCAGGCAAGAGCAATGATGACTCTGTCCATATTAACTCCTTAAGGACGTTTATTCTACAATTTCACCGATAACACCGGCACCAACAGTACGTCCACCTTCTCTGATTGCAAACCTGAGCTCTTTTTCCATTGCAATGGGATTAATCAGCTCTACGTTAATGGTTGCATTATCACCAGGCATGATCATTTC
>JAHJDU010000055.1 GCA_018812385.1 Pseudomonadota bacterium | reverse complement strand
CGTACAATAGTGATACAAGGCTTGCTTCATATATAGGTATTCGATTTTAAAAGGTCTCTTAAACAGGATTTTGAATACACTGATAATAAAATACGTTTCGGACTATAACAGGCGTGTTCAGGCTGCGTGTTCAACGGTAACAGCGATATGGAGCCCTGCCTTTGTTAACATATCAACCAGGGAATCAATGGTAAATTTATCGATTTTACCCCGCATTACATCACTGATCCTTGGTCTGGAAACACCCATTACTTTGGATGCCTGATCCTGGGTAATACCTTTCTTTTTTATGTAAGTTTCAACTTCAGCCATCAGATATGATTTAATGGTCAGCTTATCTGATTGTTCCCGGTAAAAACCAAAATCCTTAAAAACATCCCCGCTTGATTCCGTAATTTGATTATCCATTTTGTCCTCCTTTATCCATCTGTATTGCCTTTAGATGGCGTTTAGCAGTATCCAGATCATGCTTTTCTGTCTTCTGAGATTTCTTTTTAAAAGCATGCAGGACATATATTTTATCTGAAATCGAAGCAATATAAATTACTCTGTATTGATCCTTTACTGTGATCCGGATCTCTCTAACTCCCTGGCCAATGCTTTTCATGGGCTTCCAGTCATTGGGATCTTCACCCTTTTGAATTCTATAAAGCTGATATCCGATTCTCTGTCTCACTTTTTCAGAAAAACTTTTAATATCATCCAGGGAAGTTCCAACAAAGTTTATTATTTTCATATTATGAATGTATAAAATTTTGTACATTAAGCAATAGAAATTTGTAGATTTCTTTTAACTGGAATATTAGCTGCTGTTTTACTATCGGCTGTTACACAAGGTATTGATCAGCTTGCACCATACGCACCATCTTTTGACCCCATAAAAAAACGGGAATCTGTAATGATTCCCGTTAATTATATGGTACCGAAGAGAGGACTTGAACCTCCACACCTCGCGGTACTAGATCCTAAGTCTAGCGTGTCTACCAATTCCACCACTTCGGCTTGAACGTTTTGTTGTGTCTGGTGCCGAAGGGGAGATTCGAACTCCCACAAGCATACGCTCGCCAGTCCCTGAAACTGGTGCGTCTACCAATTCCGCCACTTCGGCACTAAGCTGTCCTCTGCTGCCTTGTTCCAGGCAATTAAAGATTGCTTAAAAATGACAGTTAGGCTATATATATTTGTTTATAAATTTTGTAAAGATTATTGTTCCAAATTTAAAAGGTAACCATGGAATTAATTGAAAATATAAATCAAATTAACAACCCCTTTAAAAATGCTGTCATTACCATCGGCAACTTTGATGGGGTTCATAAAGGTCACCAGAGCCTTTTTCAGCAAGTGATAGAAAAAGCAAGACAACTTCATGGTACATCGATCGCCATAACCTTTGATCCACACCCCTTAAAAGCATTGGGGCTTTCAGGTCCGCCCCTGATTACCAGACGAGACCAGAAAGTAGAACTCATTGAAAAGTGTGGAATCGACATATTATTGTGTATCCCATTTAACAAGGCATTTGCCGCCATTACTGCCCATGATTTTATTGAAAAAATTCTTGTGAATAAAATCGGGATGAAAGCGATCATTATTGGTGCAGACTATTTATTTGGAAAAGACAGGCAGGGAAATATTGAACTTTTAAAAGAACAAGAAGGCCGACTGGGATTTGAAACCATTGTATCTCCCTGGATAAATAATACAGGTTCAGATCTGGAACGGATCAGCAGTACAAGAATACGTGAAATCGTCATGAAAGGAAAAGTTGATCAGGCCATGAAATACCTTGGTCGGCATTATCAAATCCGGGGAAAAGTTATCAAAGGCCGGCAACGCGGAGGAAGCCAGCTGGGATTTCCCACGGCCAATATCAAACTTCATGATGAACTCTGCCCCAAAATAGGTGTTTATGCCGTCAATGTGGAAACGACCAAAGGAAATTTCTGGGGAGTTGCCAATATTGGATTCGCACCGACCTTTGGTGACCAGATGTTTACCATTGAAGTGCATATCCTTGATTTTAACCATGACATTTATAATACAAGAATCCGTATCAATATGGTTAAA
The DNA here is from genome assembly GCA_018812385.1 of Pseudomonadota bacterium. GTDB lineage: Bacteria > Desulfobacterota > Desulfobacteria > Desulfobacterales > Desulfobacteraceae > Desulfobacula. The sequence continues at coordinate 3,941 of JAHJDU010000055.1, read as the reverse complement.
AAACTAAGGGATGAAAAAAAATTTTCCAGTATTCAGGAGCTTTCCGAGCAGATTGAAAAAGATATTAAAATTGCAAAGGACATTTTAGAGAAAAATGGCTATTCTAAAAATCTTAACATATCCTGAAAAATCCTTATTGCAGCCCTCTGTTAAGGTTGACACCATTGATGAGGACATAAAAAATTTGATTGCCGACATGGGAGAAACCATGTTTGCCGCACCAGGTGTCGGGCTTGCCGCCCCCCAGGTAGGTGTAAACAAAAGGGTTATTGTTTATGACTCTAATGCAGCAAATCCAGATAAGGATGACTCGATTCAAGAATTTACAGCATTAATAAACCCTGAAATCATAGCCGGTTCCGGCAGTATTGTTTCTGAAAAAGAGGCATGTTTAAGCGTTGTTGACTATAACTCAGATGTAAAACGATATGAAAAGGTGACAGTCCGGGCACTTGATATTAAAGGCCAAAAAGTTGACTTTTATGCAGAGGGTATTCTTGCCATCATCATGCAGCATGAAATCGATCATCTTGATGGCATCTTATTTATCGACAGGATCAGCGTCTTAAAAAGAACCATGTATAAAAAAAAGATGGCAAAAATACAGGATGATCAGTGAGACACAGGACCCATATAATCTACATGGGAACACCTGATTTCAGTGTACCTGCTTTGCAGAAACTGGCAGCACAGGATGATTTTTTTATCAGCCTTGTGGTCACCCAGCCGGACAGGCCCAGGGGCAGAGGAAAAAAACTTGCACCCTCACCTGTTAAGACGGCTGCGCTAAACCTTGGCCTTGATGTTTTTCAACCGGAAAATCTCAATACAGAAGAAGCCAGAGACAAGCTTTTATCCCTTAATCCTGATTTTTTTGTTGTAGCAGCCTTTGGTCAGATCCTTTCCCAGGAGATTTTAAACATTCCTAAAATAATGCCCATTAATATCCATGCATCCCTTTTACCCAGATACAGGGGAGCTTCTCCTATCCAGGCATCTATTCTGAACATGGACAGGACAACCGGGGTTACCACCATGGTCATGGCAAAAGAACTGGATGCAGGCAACCTTTTGCTGTCATCTTCAACCCTCATATCTGATCAGGATACAGCCCAGGATATCCATGACAGGCTGGGACTAATCAGTGCTGATCTTATTGTAGAAACCCTTCATGCCATTCTGGACAATCGTCTTGACCCGACTCCCCAGGATCATTCAAAGGCAACTTATGTAAAAATGCTACAAAAAGGCGATGGCAAAATTAACTGGAATCTTTCCAACGAGCAGATCTGTGCCCACATTAACGCCATGACCCCCTGGCCCGGAGCATTCACCCTTCTTGGGAATAAAATAATCAAAATTTATAAAGCCACCCCCTCTGATACCCCTTTTTCTGATATCCTGATCCGTCATGCGCCCGGCGTTATTTTTCAATGCGATAAACAAGGGATTCATGTTGCCACGGGCAAAGGCAGCCTTATTATTCTGGAGCTGATGGGAACATCTGGAAAACGATTGAAGGCCAGACAATTTTTATGCGGCCACAAAATTGATCCTCTTGTAAGATTTGATCTTGCATGATTAACGACCCAAGACACATAGCTGTAAGCGTTCTGGTTTCCTGGGACAATTCATTTCATAATCTTGATAAAAGCCTGGAAAATCATTCAGAAGAGATATCCTTTCTTTCCAAAAATGATAGAAGCCTTTGTAATGCACTGATATTTGGAGTTCTTCGTCAACGAGAATCCATTGATTGGATCCTTCGTGCATTTTCAAATACACCTTTGGAAAAAATAAATATAACAACTTTATATTTATTAAGGGTAGCCCTTTTTCAAATTTTAAATATGGACAGGATCCCTGTCTTTGCCGCGATTAACACAATAGTTAATATTGCAAAAAAACTTTTAGACAAAAAAGCTGCTGGATTTATTAATGCAGTGTTAAGAAATGCAGCAGACAACTTTTCAAAGGTCCCTTTTCCAGACGCAAAAGATAATAGAGCCAAATTTATTTCTGTAAAATTTTCCCTGCCTTTATGGCTTTCCAAAAAATGGAACCATGCCTTTGGATTTGAAAAAACATGCTTGCTTTGCCAACAAATCAATACCATTCCCCAGATCACGCTGAGAACCAATACTTTAAAAAGCGATAGACAATCCCTTGCCAAAAGCCTTTCTTTAGTCGCAAAAAACATCCAACTGACTGATTATGCTTCACAGGGAATCAGCTTTACCAACCCCAGCATACCTATCCATGAATTTGAAACATTTAAACTTGGATTATTTCAAGTCCAGGATGAAGCAACACAGATTGTTACCCAGTTTCTGGCACCCAAACCAGGAGAGAAAATTCTGGATGCCTGTGCAGGTCTTGGAGGAAAAACAGGGCATATTGCCCAGCTCATGGAAAACAAAGGGATAATTATTGCGGCAGATATTGAATCTAAAAAACTTGAATCCCTTCAATTGGAATCAAAAAGGCTGGGCATTGATATTATCCAGACAAAACCTTTGAATCTTTTAAAAACCACTATCAAGGATTTTGACTTTTATTTTGACCGTGTCCTGATTGATGCCCCCTGTACAGGGCTTGGAGTAATCCGACGTAATCCTGACACAAAATGGAAATGCTCAAAAAATGATATTGCCCGGCTTTCATCACAGCAAAAAAAAAATGCTCAATGCTGCAGCAAACCTGGTTAAACCGGGCGGGCTCCTTGTCTATGCCGTGTGTTCCTGTGAAAAAGAAGAAAATGAAGATGTAATTCAACCCTTTTTAGAAAAAAGAAAAGATTTTTCAATTGATAAAGATTTTGAATCTGGTAATTATTATAAATTAAAAACCAGTTTAATATCCCGATTAATATCAGAGGAAGGATTTTTGAAAACATATCCTGATGCAAATAATATGGATGGTTTTTTTGCCGTACGACTAAAAAGGAAATCCAAAGACCCCAGGTGAAATCATTTTTAAAATACGCATTTATTTTTTCAATGGTATTTTTCATTGCCGGCGCCATTGCCTATTACTCAGTCCGTGTTTTTACGCAGAGCGCAGATGAAATCATTTTGCCTGAATTAACCGGCAAAAACATTATATATGTTTTAGAAACCCTGACCAGCATGGGATTAAACGCAAAACTGCATGGGACCCAGTATGATGATAAGATTCCCAGGCATAATGTTATTTCCCAGGACCCAAAGCCAGGTGCCACCATAAAAAAGGGCAGGGATGTCATTATTTATATTTCAAAAGGACCAAAAGAAAACAGCGTTCCGGATTTAAGACAAATCCCACTTAAACAGGCCTTGATTCTCCTTGAAAAAAATGAATTTAAAAAAGGGCAGGTCTCGTTTACCTATTCTTCAAAAACTCCAAAAGACCATATTATTGAACAGTATCCAGGCCCGTTTTCCTTTGCCTTAAAAGAATCTTTCTGCCATCTGCTTGTCAGCCGGGGAGTCAATCCAATAGGCATGGTTATGCCGGATATAAACGGATTACGACTGGAAAAAGCAGCTGCAATTATAAAAAATCACAATCTTCATATTTCAGAAATTATTTCAAAGAAGGACCTGAATCAGGATAAGGGAACTATTTTATCCTATACGCCCCATTCCGGCAGCTATGTGACGGGGGAAACACTCATAACCCTTGTTGTAAACAGCCCTGAAAACAATAAAATAATGGACCCGGATAAATTAAGCAGTGTCATCCTTGTAACCCATTCTTTAGGTCCCGGGTTTTTAAAACGACATGTCAGGGTTGAAACTGACATGTTCGGACCTATTATTGATCTTTACAATGAATATATGAAACCAGGCGAAGATATTAATATTTTAGTTCCTTCCGGAATTCATACAAAAATTAATATATTTATTGACCACAGGTTTGAAAAAATAATAATAATTGATCCTTGGAAAGAGGATAACGAT
>JAHJDU010000599.1 GCA_018812385.1 Pseudomonadota bacterium | reverse complement strand
GTCCTCCTTGGCCGGGGACATGAACACCGCCCGGTCGCATCGCTCGGCGCGGTGCCATTCGCTATCGCTGGCGACCCGGACCAGGTGGCAACCGGGCACTGCATCGTCGATCTGGCCCGGGAACAGCGCCCTGAATTGGCAGAGTATTTTCCAGAAAATACTGAAGCCTCTTTATTCATAGAGTTTCAGGAAAAATCAGATGATATACTTCGAGAAAAATTTTCCAGGGTAAGAAAACGAGTTCTTGATGACAATCATCTTGCGGTAAATATGTTGGAGGCAAAGAATGCTTCAGACATGCAGACATTTGCCAAGGTGCGCAGTATCTCCGGACCTATCCTGAACAGGATGAAAGGCCCGAGAAGGCCCATAGCATTTATTGAGGATGCTGCCGTGCATGTAAGCAGGCTGCCCGAATATATCAGCGGTTTAAGAAAATTGTTTGAAAAATTCAATGTAAAAGTTGCAATTTATGGTCACGCAGGTGACGGGAATCTTCACAATATGGCAATTTTGGATCTGCGCCAGCAAGAGGATGTCAAGACCATGCTGGCGTTATCTGACGCTGTATGCGATCTGGTCCTCAGTTTAAAGGGAACTATAAGCGGTGAACATGCAGATGGACGTTTGCGAACCTATTATGTAAAGCGTCAATACCCTCATTTATATGATGCAATGAAGGAAATTAAGGCAATTTTTGATCCAAAAGGGCTGTTGAATCCAGGAGTCATCATATCAGATGATGAGAATTCATTGGGTGAAAATTTAAAGTATGGGCCGGATTTTTCCATTGTCAGCACAAATAGTTCCTTTGATAAATTAGCCTTACAAGAGCAGATTGTAACTTGTTCAGGCTGTGCACAATGCAGAGACTATTGCCCCATTGCCAGTTCCAGCCTTGAAGAATGGACCAAAGGACGTGGGAAAATTACCCTGCTCAGGGAAATTACTTCCGGCAAACTGGATCCAGCTATACTTGAAGCCCCTGAATTTAAAGAAATTATGGATTCCTGCATCAATTGCAAGAGATGTCTCACAGAATGCCCTTCAGGAGTCGATGTACCGTGGCTTGCCATGTTGGAAAGGGCTCATTTTGTGAAAAAGAAAGGTGAGAGTTTAACTGATCAGATACTCACAGACACAAGCCTATTATGCAAACAAGGAAGCATGTTAGCCCCCATGGCCAATTTTGCCAACTCATTTGGACCCCTGCGCTGGGGAATGGAAAAGATGATCGGTATGGAAGCCAAACGACATCTTCCAGAGTTTCGCCATCAAACCCTGAGAAAAATCCTTAAGACTCGGAAACCCGTGGATGGTGTTCGCGAGGTGGTGTTTTTCCTGGGGTGTTATACCAACTATAATGATCCAGAAGGTGAAGGCCTGGCTATCATTGATGTGCTCGAACACAATGGTATAAAAGTTATTGTGCCTGAGTTCAAATGCTGCGGCATTGCGAAAATCAGCGCAGGAGCCCAGGATCAGGTTATGGATGATATACATCATAACATAGGCTTGCTTAAAGAATACACAAAACGCAATATTCCAATTCTGTTCAGCGAACCAAGTTGCGCTCTGGCAATAAAAACTGAATACCCGAGGATTATTGAATCCGAGGACGCGACCTTGGTGGCAGCTAATAGTTTTGACATCCATCAATATCTTATGACCCTTCATCAGCGCGGCGAGCTAAAAACTGATTTTAAAAGAATTGATCTAAAAGTCGGCTACCATGCGCCATGTCATCTCCGAAGTCTGGGAGTCAATAGTGAACCTATTGATCTCATGAAATTGATTCCTGGTATAAAAGTTGAAAAATATTCTGATAAATGCTGTGGAATGGGTGGTACTTTTGGATTGAAATCAAAGAATTATGAACTCTCCATGGAAATTGGCACCAGGCTTTTTGATGAGATTAATTTATCTGATGTCGATCAGGTGGTGACGGGATGCGGGGCCTGTGGCATGCAGATATATCAGGGTACTGCACGAGGATCAATGCACCCTCTCAAGTTATTGGCAATGGCATATAAAGGCGAGACTATTGCTGTGAAAAGCATTTAGTCACAATATTGTCTTTCGTGCATAGGGCGGTTTGTTAAAAGTTTTATCAACTCGCCAGAGGGTTTTTTTGTAGTTTTAATATTTAATTAAAAATTTAAAGGAATGTTGCAGACATGGAAAACAATCATTATGAGTTTGAATATGGAGAGTTTGGCGATACCATAGGGGTATCCATTAATTTAAAAGGTTTTGATATCCTGCGTTATAACAACATCAGTAAGGGTACAGCCTTTACCATTGATGAAAGGCTTAAATTCAACCTGAGCGGCTATCTGCCACCACGGGTCAAGACCCTTGAAGAACAAGTGAAATCAAGTCTTGATATTATTGAAAAAAAAGAAAATGCTATTGAAAAATTCATTTATATCAGAAGTCTTTATGACAGGAATGTGGTGCTTGCCCATGCCGTGATTGCAAGCGATGTCACCAGATTTCTGCCCATTATCTATACTCCCACGGTTGGCCTTGCCTGCCAGCAGTATTCCTCCATGTTCAGAAAAGCCAATGGGATTCATTTTTTTCCTGACAACATTGATGATGCTGAAAATATCTTAAAAAATTATACAGACAAAGATATCCGGGTGGCTGTTGTGACTGATAACCAGGGAATACTGGGCATTGGTGACCAGGGTGCCGGCGGGATTCCCATCTGTCTTGGTAAGCTTATGCTCTATACCCAGGGCGCAGGTATTGCCCCCTGGCATTGTCTGCCTATATCCCTTGATGTGGGAACAGACAATAAAGACCTTATCAATGATCCCAATTATCTGGGCTGGAGACATGAACGGCTGACGGGTGATGAATATTATGAATTCATTGAGAAATTTGTAAAGGCTTTTAAAAAGATATTCCCCAAAGCCCTTTGCCAATGGGAAGATTTTTCAAAGCAAACCGCCTTTACCATCCGTGATAAATACCTTAATGAGGTGATCTCCTTTAATGATGATATCCAGGGGACTGGAGCAGTTGCCCTGGCAGGTATCCTTGCTGCCATGAAGGTCAAAAAGGAAAAAATGACGGATCAGGTATATCTGATTCATGGAGCCGGAGCCGGCGGTATCGGCATTGCTGATCAGATCCAGACCGAACTTGTGGAACAGGGAATGAGCAAAGCTGCTGCTATTTCACAGATCTTTACCCTGGATTCAAGAGGCGTGGTCACCTCTGATCGGGATCTGGAACCATACAAGAGAGAATATGCCAAAGATCCTAAGACTCTGCCATGGCTGAAAACAGCAGAAGACAACACCCTGTTGAATGTGGTAAAAAATGAAAAGGTCACTGTTCTCATCGGCACATCTGGGCAACCTGGCTGTTTTACTAAGGAAATTGTGAAAGCTGCGGCCCAAAACACGGACCGACCGGTTATCCTGCCCTTGAGCAATCCCACTACCAAAGCCGAAGCTTTGCCTTGTGACATATATGAATGGACGGATGGCAAAGCGCTTGTGGCCACGGGTTCCCCCTTTGATCCCGTTGTTCACAATGGCAAAGCCTATAGAATTGGCCAGATGAACAATTCTTTTGTATTTCCGGGTGCGGGCTTAGGGATTGTGGCCTCGGGCGCCACTGAAGTTTTGCCTGTATTCTTTTCAGCCGCGGCCCATGCTGTGGCCGAATTTATCAAAGAAGAAGATCTTGAGCAAGGCATCCTGTTTCCGCCTTTGGATCAATTAAATAAAGTCTCCCTGGAAGTTGCCAAACGGGTGGGAGCAGAAGCCATTAAAGCCAATGTCACCCAAAATGGTTGTGCCTTTTCTAGATTCAAACACAATAATGATGTGGAAAGACTTAATACTTTGATTGAAAAAATGCGCTGGAGTCCTAAGTATTTTTAAGGAAATTTAACCTGGTTTTAACACGGAACCGGCCATTTGGGGTATACCCAAATGGCCGGTTCTGCTTAAGTAGTGCCAGGCAGGAAAGTATGGCCAATTTTTCCGATTACTGCGTTGGGCTCAAATTCTTATCCCATTAGAATCAGTACTCTCACCAATTGCTGGAAACCAAAATGTTAGCGGCTTCTTTCTTCCAGGATCTCATAATTAGTGTCTGCCCGAAAACCCCGTGTTTGGGCGAAAAGTTGCCCATATACAAGGCGCAAAAAATTTTGAAACCGGAGTGTACTACTGTACATGAGGATTTCAGGATTTTGCAGCAACGCCGTAGATGGGTGAGTTTTCGTTCAAACACTAATTAAATGGCATCTATTATGGCATTGAAGGTTGTGCTGGGACGCATAGCCTGGGTTGCTTTTTCCTGATCAGGAAAATAATAGCCATTGAGATCAACGGCTTTTCCCTGGGCTGCGTTCATTTCATCAATAATCTTTGTCTCATTATCACCAAGCTTTTGAGCCACTTGAGTAAATCTTGCCTGAATATCTTTATCTATATTCTGGTCAGCCAAAGCCTGTGCCCAATATAAGGCCAGGTAAAAATGACTTCCCCTGGTATCAAGCTCATTGACTTTGCGGGAAGGGGACTTCTCATTTTCCAGATGTTTGCCTATTGCCTGGTCAAGGGTTTTTGCAAAAAGTTCAGCTTTTTCATTTTTGAATGTATCTGTCAAATGGGTAAAAGATGGTACAAGGGCACAGAATTCTCCAAGGGAATCCCATCGCAGATGTCCTTCCCTGAGAAACTGCTGGACATGCTTGGGAGCAGAACCGCTTGCCCCTGTCTCAAACAGTCCTCCCCCGTTCATAAGTGGTACAATTGAAAGCATTTTCGCACTGGTACCCAGCTCAAGAATAGGGAACAGATCCGTTAAATAATCACGCAATACATTACCGGTAACTGAGATAGTGTCTTCACCTTTTCGAATTCTTTCAAGTGAAAACCTCATTGCCTCAACAGGTTTCATGATGCAGATATCTAAACCATCAGTGTTGTGGTTTGCCAGATATTTATTCACTTTTGCAACGATCTGGTCATCATGACCCCTGTTTTTATCCAGCCAGAAAATTGCAGGCAGACCTGTTGCCTTTGCTCGATTGACAGCAAGTTTGACCCAGTCCTGGATCGGTGCATCTTTTGTCTGGCAGCTCCTGAAGATATCGCCTTTTTCCACCTTCTGCTCAATCAGGGTTTTGCCTTCAGCATCAACAATACAAATCCTGCCTTTGCCAGGGGCTTTAAATGTCTTGTCGTGGGAACCATACTCCTCTGCCTTCTGAGCCATAAGGCCGACATTCGAAACACTTCCCATTGTTCCAGGATCATAGGCCCCATATTTTTTGCAGTCATCAATAACTTCCTGATAGATTGTGGCATAGCATCTGTCAGGTATCATGGCGATTGTATCCTGGAGATTGCCGTCCGGACCCCACATTTTTCCGCCATCACGGATGAAAACGGGCATGGATGCATCAATAATTACATTATTTGGTACGTGCAGATTTGTGATGCCGCGGCTTGAATCCACCATGGCCAGGTTGCATTTTGATTTGTAGACTGCCTGGATATCTGCCTCAATCTGGTTTTTTTGCGCCTCTGGCAGGGTCTGGATTTTTGAATAGAGATCTTCCAGACCATTATTGACATTGACTCCTAACTCTTCAGTGACTTTTGCATGCTTTTCAAAAACATCTTTATAAAAAACATCAACACAATGACCAAACATGATGGGGTCTGAAACCTTCATCATTGTTGTTTTGATGTGCAAAGACAGCAACATCCCATCTTTTTTTGCATTTTTTGTCTGGTCTTCATAAAATCTGCGTAAAGCACGAACATTCATGACTGATGAATCAATGATTTCGCCCTTAAGTAAAGAAATTTTGTCTTTGAGAATTGTTTGATTCCCATCACCTTTATTTTCATCATCACTGACAAACTCAATTCTTACATTGCAGGCTTTTTTAACTGAAATGGATTTTTCACTGCCATAAAAGTCACCTTCCAACATATGGGCCACACGTGATTGTGATTCAACAGGCCATTGTTTCATAAAATTGTGGGGATATTTCTTCCCAAACAATTTTACGGAAGCTGCTGCCCTTCTATCGGAATTTCCTTCCCGCAGGACCGGGTTTACAGCGCTTCCCAGGACTTTGGCAAACCTTGTATGAAGTTTTTTTTCCTCCCGGGTTTTCGGGTCTTCAGGATAGTTTGGAATATTATATCCTTTATCCTGCAGCTCTTTGACTGCATTTTTTAATTGGGGAATGGATGCACTTATATTTGGAAGCTTGATGATGTTTGTTTCTGCAAGCTTGGTAAGTTTGCCAAGTTCACTGAGAAAATCAGGGATCTGCTGATTTTCTGTAAGGTTTTCAGGGAAATTCGCAATAATCCTTCCTGAAAGGGAAATGTCTTTTTTCTCAAAGGAAATGCCAGATCCCTTTGTATAGGACTGGAGAATAGGCAGAAGTGAATAGGTTGCCAAAGCCGGTGCTTCATCAGTAATTGTATAATTGATTGTATAAAGATTTTTTCCCATATTTTTCCCTGTTTTTATACTTGCATAATATCATGAAATATAACCAACTCTTTTACAATCTGCAAGGGCTGGAAAAAAGAGGTGGTCACCTCTTTTTTCCAGCCCTTGTCTGACTCAGGCAGGCACTGCTAAGACAAAGGCTTAAGCATATCACCAAGCTTATATATCAACTCCCTGGTACTTTCCTCACTGGCAGGCAGGATTGGTGGCCGCACATTACGCCACCTTGCATCGCCTCGTTTCTCGGCAAGCAAACCTTTCATGGCTGGAATCGGTCCATAACCCTCCACATGCTTTCGAAAGGTTTTCATTTCATTGTTGACTTGATCAAGGTTGCCATCTTTTGCACCTGTTATCACATTAAATACATTCCGAATGCCAGCTGTATTCACATTACAGGTAGCTGAGATACATCCCATGCCGCCATTTTCCATGCCCTGTCGTAAAAAAGTTTCCGACCCTGGAAATACAGCAATATCCGGGGCAGCGGCAATCACCTTCCTGGTATTTTCAAAGTCTCCTGAACTATCTTTGTAAGCCACTATAATGTCGGGAAAATCACTTGCCAGGCGGCCAGCCAGTTCCGGAGAAAATCCTATTCCTGCCAGAGGTGGAATATGGTACATGCAGATTTTGAGATTATCACGATTAATAGACTCGATCAGCCGGACAAAATAGGCATACAAACCATCATCACTGGCATTCTTGTAAAAAAATGGAGGCAGGGTCATCACAGCTTTGCATCCATGATCCACTGCATGCTGACAAAGAGTCACAGTCTCTTCCAGGTTACAAAGTCCGGTCCCAGGCATCAGCACTGCAGGATCAATTCCTCCTTTAATGAGAATGTCCAGCGCTTCCAGTCGTTCATTAAGCGACAGACTGAGTGCCTCACCAGTAGTGCCAAATGGTGAAATATAGTGTATTCCCTGCTCAAGTAGCCAAAGGGCATGACTGAGATATAAATCAGGAGCAAGACTCAGGTCATCGTTAAAGGGAGTGAGTATAGGCGTAATTACTCCGGTCATTTTTTCTTTGTTCATGTGTATCTGTCCTTTTTTGGGATTAAATTAGCAAGTGCAATCAAGCTCAGCAGCAAGCTATACCACTTGTTTATGGGGAAGCCAATCCATATTATTTGCTCATAAGAGTTTGCTTTATCAAGTTTCCTGGGGCAATTAAATTTTGTTGTCAGTTTTAACTTGCCACCCACTCACAGCTTGCCATCAGAGAATCATTATCCATGACCTTACCGCAAAAAAGATCTTTTGAATTTATTACACCCACTCCCTTTGGCGTGCCCGTCATAACAATGTCACCATTGTTCAAACTTATAAATGTTAATATGTCTAATAAAATATCATGGGGTTTATACAGCATCAAACTGATACTCCCTGACTGAACAACCTGTCCATTGATAGATAATTCCAGGCTCAAATTTTGGCTAATATGGTCAATCCCAATAAATTTACTGAATACAGCAGATCCATCAAAAGCTTTAGAGCGCTCCCATGGCAAGCCTTTGGATTTTAGTTTGTTTTGGAGCGCTCTCTTTGTGATATCAAGACCAAATCCAACAGCAGAAAACCGATCATCTTCAAACAGAAAACATAACTCTCCTTCGTAATGAAGGGGTTCCTGGTGGAAAGAATGTAATTGTTCTGATATGGCTGAGTTTGGTTTCATAAAAAAGATAGGTTCATCTGGAACCTCACTGCCCAACTCTTCAATATGTTCAACATAGTTTCTTCCCACGCACACAATTTTAGATGGTGAAATAACTCTGTTATCGACAATAATTGTTTTCAAGTGATTATCCTTTTCCTGTCTTTGATTATTGGTTGATATTTTTTTTGTACAAAAAAGCTGCTTCTTATCTTTTTCATATAACTAAAATCTATTGTCCCTTTTTTGCATTGCTCAAAATACGCATGGCTCTGGTGGTATTGAAGACTCCGCATACACAGAATTTTGCCATGGTGCGGGTGGCATCTTCAGGATCAATACGGCCTTCTTTTACATGGGTCAGCATTTTTTTTGCAAAGTTTGCCGAAACCATTCCATGACCGCACATGGTTGAAAGTGACAGGGTTTCTCGGTCCGGAAGTCTGGTTGTATCCCCATGGAATCCAAGCGTATACTCTACTGCATGGGGAGTGATGTCCACTTCTCCGCAGATATCTCGCACATTGTCCACAAGTGCACTCACATTAATAGAAAGACCCAGATCTAGTTTTTTCACATCTTGAATGAACTGTGTCACTTTCTTGCGATCATCGAACACTACTGCAGCTGAACCGGAATTGGGGATTTCATCGATGAGTTTTTCATAGGTTATTTTTTCCTGTCTGCCAATAAAGTAAAGTTTAAAGAAACTGAGGTTTTTTTCCGGCCGATAGAGCGAATTGATAAGGCCGTTGCCCATATTTATGGGGTTGTATTTTATTGCAGCACGTAAAAAAGTTTGCGCTTTTTCCAGTGCGCCTTCTTCATTGAATCCTTTGCCTGCCATGGCAAAAACAATATAATCGTCAGATAATGTTTCAGGTTTTCCAAACCTGTGCAGCGTATTGGTCATTATAAGTTCTCCCTGCTGGTGAAAGAAGCGTTGGTAGCGCGCCCAAGTCCAAGATTTAATTTTGCCCACCCAGTCTCATATCCTTCTTGTGTAAGTATGTCTCTAAGTGGTTCTGAGCCATCTTCTTCACAAACGGTAGAAACCCCGATACTGACCACTGTCTCTGAAGCTTTGCAGATCTCTTTTATAATAGTTAGCGTGTGGACTAGATCCTGGATCGTGGTGGTGATTTCTACAATGCAGGAAAGGACTTTCTCGTTAAGCACGTCTTCCTGGATGTCGCCGGTTCTATGGTTAGTCATCATCTGAGTAACGGGGTTTCCTTCTTCAAACCTGGCACCGGCTGCAGCCATAACTCTGGTTGCCTTCTGAACTTCTCTGAAAAAGACGCCTATTCCCGGTCGGCCAAATTCCACCACTAGCCCGACTTCGCCCTTTTTAATCCTATGGCTGACATCATTGGTCTTGACTTCTTCAGTTCCCCGGCCATGCACGCCCGTGGACTCATGGGTAACCATGGGATCGGAAAAAGCCCGCCGAACAATGCGTGGCCATTCCAGGTCTTCCGGAACAAGAGCTTCAGTGGGGCATATATCAGGATCAGGTTGAAATCGCAGGCTTATTTTTTTCAGAAGCCTTCTGATTGTTCTCGTAAAGCTTGGCAGCAGATGTTCAAAACTCAGACTCCGATAGCAATTGTGGCACTCCACACATTCGTCGGCATTTATGTTTGCTAAACCATCTTCATCTATATAGATGGCCCCAACAGTGCAGACAGGCACACAATTAGCACAGCCAACGCATTTTTCTTTGGATATCCTCATAGCCGGGTTCCTTTTTTTAACGTTTCTTTTTGTTGCCAATAGTCACTCTGATTTATGGCAGAAAAATACTGTATCCAAAAAAAATATAGAATGCAATATTTAATCCCTGTTTAATATTTTTTAATGCCTTAAAGATAGCTCGTCTATGTATCTGGTAATGCAATGTTATTTTTTTTATCAAGCCCTTTCAGATGTTATTATGTTCTTGACGCTGAAAGCTATATTGGTTACATAATAAATAATAAAACCATTTTTTGGATACAATAATGATAAAACCATTGTCAAAAAGTTCTAAAAATTCACTTTCTATAAGAGAAAAGACCTATAGTCTTTTAAAAAAACAGATACTTACAGGTCAGTTTCAACCTAAGAAAAGGCTGACAGAGGAGTCTCTGGCCAAAAAATTCGGGGTGAGCAGGACGCCTGTCAGGGATGCGCTGCACAAATTGGAATTGGAAGGTCTGGTCAAGGTGGCGGGTGCCAGAGGGTTTTGCGTGCCCGAGGATTCTGTGGAGGACATGAGCGAGATCTTTGAAATTCGGGCAGTCCTGGAAGGGCATGCCCTGGCCTGCGTATGTAAAATAATCACGGATGAGGATATCCAATCGCTCAAAAAACTTGTTCAATCTGCTGAGCAAGCCTTTTTGTCAGGAAAATTAGAACACATTTTTGATTATAATACCCAGTTTCATGATCTGCTTTATGGCATGCTTGCCTCAAGGAAGCCAAGGCTCTTCAGCATCATAGAAGACATGCGGGAATATGTTCTGCGATACCGGAAAAATACGCTTATCCATCAGGATGGTGTTCGAAGGAGCATTTCCGGGCATAAAAAAATATTGATGGCTTTGGATCTTAGAGATCCTAAGCTGTGTGAACGTATTATGAGTAATCATGTTTATGAGGCAAAAGAAGATACAATACGAGATATTTGAAATAAAAATAAAAGGATGGGGGGGGGGAAAATGGAATATAAATTTCTTGGTTCGACAGGGATCCTGGTTTCTCAGTTGTGCATGGGTACGATGACATTTGGAAATGAGGCTGATAAGGCCGAATCTGCTGCCATGTATAATCGCTGCCGGGATGCAGGGATTAATTTTTTTGACTGCGCTAATATTTATAGTCAGGGGAAGGCAGAGAAAATCCTGGGAGACCTGATCGCAGGATCCAGGGATGAGTTGGTCATCACCAGCAAAGTCTGGGGCCAAATG
>JAHJDU010000054.1 GCA_018812385.1 Pseudomonadota bacterium | reverse complement strand
ATTCATTTTTTATTGTCAGAACAACTTTTCCCAGTTCTTGATATTTTGTATCCTTAAGCTTATTCAGCTCATTTTTGGCAGTGGTCATCCTGGGATGTTTAGGGCCATATTTTTTTGATAGTTCTGATAGTTTTTGATCTGCGATCTGGATATTCCGGTTGATGGATTCAATTGATGGCGCCCCTACAATTACCGGAATTGTTTCAAGTTGTCCTTTTTTGACATTTTTGATTTGATCATAAACGGCAAACAGCTCTTTTCTTTTTGTTTCAGAAACAGTAAGCTGCCTGGAAAGGTCTGACAGCCTTTCGGGTAAAACAGTGATCTTATCTTCTACCATAACGATATCATGTTTTTTCTTATATTCGTATAACTCCTTTTCCGATTCTTCAAGATTAATCCGTTGTATTTCCGATTTTTTTTTCATCCAGCCGATGCTATAACCGGAAACCTCCATCTGCATGTCAACCAGTTCATCAATATATGCCTGGGCAATGGCATTGGCTACTTGTACTGCAACAACAGGACTGTCTGACATATAACCGATTTGAAGAATCCTTGAATTTTCAACAGGTGATACAGAAATATTGTTTTTGATAATATTTTAAAGGATCTTGGCTTTTGCCAGGGGGATATCAGGCTTATCCGGTATCGATTTTTCTACTATATCCTTATCCGTTGAATCAAATGCCAGCTTTTCAATCCCAATCATTTCTTTAAATGAAATATATTGGTCTTTTATCCATCCTGTAATGGAAGAAATATAAGATTTCTTTTCTTCTTCTTCTTTTGCGAAAAAAGTGTCATATATTTTTTCCGGATTCAGACTTTTAACTGCTTTTTCCACAACGGCAGAACTCATAATCAATTGATTATGGGTTTCAATAAATTCAGGATCATAGGGGGTATACCTGGCGCCGCTTGTCAAAGCCGCGGTTGTATTCCTTTCTATCAAGACTTTGGTGGCCGCAAAATAGAATGGCGTCGCTGTAAATGTGGCAATGATAACGATTAACAGGGTCAGAATAAAAAAGGTAAAAATAGACCCTTTCCGTTTGTTGATAATTCTAAGATAGTCTCTTAAATGTATTTCTTTTTCATTCATCATCAGAAAAAACTTTCAGGTACCACAATGACATCATCAGGAAATATGGGATCGTCCATATTAGCATTCTCATAAACCGTTTTATTACCATTTACAATACGGATAATCCGAACCTTATTTTTAGCCGCTATTTTGGAAAATCCGCCAGCCATTGTGATAGCTTTGATGACGGTAAGTTCCTGTTCATACTTATAAGAATCCGGTTTCTTAACTTCTCCGGAAACATAATAGGTTTTTGCCTTTGAAATATAGATGCTGTCATTACCCTGTATGGGAAGGTTTAAAGATGTGTCCCCTTTTTTAATGAGTTTTTCCAGATCTATAATAATTTGATCGTTATCGATGCCTGATTCGTTTATCCGTTTGATAGTAGCGGTGCTGCCGGCATCTGAAGTCAATCCCCCGGCTTTTGAAATAAATTCTAAAAATGTAATTTTGCCCCTGACCTCATATTGCCCCGGATTTCTAACCTGACCTAAAATAGTAGCCTTCTTGCTTCGATGTTCAGCAATGAACACATCCACCTGGGGGTTTACAAGATAACCATCCGCCAATAAATTTTCAATTTTAGCTGACACCTGGGAAACTGTAAGGTCTTTTATGGAGATTTCACCTAAAAGCGGTACGCGTATGGTGCTGTTCGAACTGACCCTGACAGTAGTAGATAAATCTTTATTTTCATAGACATTGATATCAAGGACATCTCCTTCTCCCACAGTGTATTCCTGTGCAGTTAAAATCAGTGGTAGAAAGAATAAAAATAAAATCAGTATGCATTTTTTAAAATTACATTGCATCATTTTTTTACATGAATAGGGTAGCTCTCAGGTAAATTTGGTTTATATCAAAATCATAAAACGCATAATTTGAACTGCTTTGATAATAAAAATATCCCAAATCAAAAAACATCCATTCCCTGGGCTCAAACTTTATGGAAGGACCAATACCCAAAACATCATCATTCCGGTCAAAGCCATTGTACTCGTTACGTTTATAAAAAATACCCAGACTGGCAGACCATTTTTCAGTGAATTTTTGTCCCAGGGTAACATCAATACCGGTTGAAAGAAAACTTGACGCAGCTGCCATATCAGATTCGTGGAATTTCCGGAATCCGGTTGCCTGAAGTGAGCGTTTAGGGTTAAACTCATGTTGAAGTCGCAGTTCAAAGGAAATGCCGTCCTGATCTGTGACAGCGGATGAGTTAAAATCCTTTTGTATATATCCTAATTTTACAAGCCCGTTTGTTTTTTCGGTAATTTCCCAATTTACACCTGCATAGTACCGGTTTTCAATATTGTCATTTATAGTACCGGAATCAAATTCAATATCTGAATAATTATATTCCGTAAAAAGATCAGTTTTGGGCCAGAATTTATAAAATACAGATATGCCAT
>JAHJDU010000598.1 GCA_018812385.1 Pseudomonadota bacterium | reverse complement strand
TCAAACCCAAAGTCAGGGATTGATGAGGAATACATTATTGATGACAGATTAAAGCTTCATTTCGGGGGAAAAACCAGAGATGATGGCATGCCTATTAAAGAGGGGCTAAATAACCTAAGAAAGAAATTATCTGTCCTCGGAGCCTCTGTTCGGTTAGCAGGCTTGTCAGGTGTAGGAAAAACAAGGCTTGTCCAGGCCTTATTCGATAAACGAATTTCAGGTAATGCTTTAAACCCTTCTTTAGCATTTTATACTGATATCTCAGACAGCCCCAGCCCAGATCCAAAAACCTTTGCGGAACAACTTATCTTGAGAAAGACAAGGGCGATCCTGATTGTCGATAACTGCCCCCCGGAATTGCATCATAAACTTACAAACGCATGCTCTGCACTGGAAAGCACTGTCAGCTTACTTACTATTGAATATGATGTTCGTGAAGACCTCCCAGAAGAGACCAGTGTTTTCCGGCTTGAACCCTCAAGCGATGATCTTATCGAAAAAATAATCTTGAATCGATTTAAGCATATCAGCCAGATTGATGCCCGGACAATAGCCAAATTTTCAGGTGGTAATGCGAGGGTTGCCATATCGCTTGCAAACACAGTTGAAAAAGGAGAATCAATATCCGGCTTAAAAAATGAGGATCTATTCAAAAGACTTTTTCAGCAACGCCATGATCCAAATGAAAATTTGCTGATATCCGCCCAGGCATGCTCCCTGGTCTATTCTTTTGAAGGTGTAGATGCTGTATCAGAAAAATCAGAGTTAAAATTATTGGCATCACTTGCAGAAAAATCAGTAAATGATCTTTATCGTGATATTGAAACAATAAGAAAACGAGACCTTGTTCAATCCCGGCATGTCTGGCGGGCATTACTGCCCCATGCAATCTCAAATCGGCTTGCAAAAATAGCACTTGAATCTATCCCCAAAGATAAGGTTTCCAGGACATTTCTTGATAGTGGGTCTGAGCGTTTAATCAAATCGTTTGCACGCCGGTTGAGCTATCTTCATGACTGTGAACAGGCTATCGAAATCGTCAATGACTGGTTATCACCGGATGGCTTTCTTGGCAAAGCCAAATGCAATTTCAATAATTTCGGGATGGATGTATTCAGGAATGTTGCACCTGTATCACCGGAAAAAGTTTTAGAGATGATAGAGCGTGCAGCAAACAGTGAGGAAGGTGATGAATTTACATCAAGAGAGAATCTGCACCATAGCGAATATGTAAGACTATTAAGGAAACTGGCATACAATCCAGAGCTTTTTGACAGATGTGTGGATATAATTTGCAGGTTTGTCCTTTCAGAAGATGCAAACGAAAAGAACAATTCTATAAGAGATGTTCTCAAATCGCTTTTTTATTTGTATCTTTCAGGCTCACATGCAACAATCGAACAGAGGGCCCAGGTTATCAATGCCCTATTAACTTCTGGTGATATAGACAGACAAATGCTTGGTGTAGATATTCTTGACGCTACACTTGAGACATGGCACTTTTCTTCAACCCATGATTTTTCATTCGGTGCAAGGCCAAGAGATTTTGGATATCGACCAAAATCAAAGGAAGAATATGTCAAATGGTTTGAGACATTCATCGGGATATGCACAGAAGTAGCACTCTCAGATGGTCAGTTTGCAAAAAAAGCAAAGAAAATCCTCTCCAACAATCTGCGTGGCTTATGGTCCAATGCACGACTCTATGATTTGGTAGAGAAAATTGCTGTCCGGATACATGAGAAAGATCCTTGGAATGAAGGATGGGTTGCACTCCGAGGGATAATTAAATATGACAAGACCGGTATGGGAAAGGAAGTCTTTGAACGGCTCTGCAAACTGGAACAATATCTAAAACCAGACAACCTTTTGGACCGTGCCCGTACTTATGCTTTACAAAAAAATAGTTTTTGCATTGGATTAGGGAATGTTTATGACGACAATACTGACTGGGATTATGCTTATCAGAAAACCGAAGAAATCGGAAAAGAAGTGGCAAAGAATCCTGATGTTCTTAATACAATATTGCCCGAACTTTTCATGCCTGGAATGTCAAGACTTTGGAATTTTGGAAAAGGGCTTGCTATTGGTTGTGATGATAAAGAAAAGTTATGGGAAACTCTTTGCACACAGTTTGAAAAAACAGATCCTGAAGAAAGGCATATCAACACCTTTGAAGGATACCTTTCAGGTTTGGCTGGAACTGTCCCTGATCTTTACAACTCAATCCTTGACAGCCTGATTGAGCATGAACTTCTCAGGGAATGGTTCCCCAATTTTCAGGTTGCAGGAAAGATTGACCAGAGAGGTGTAGAAAGGTTGAATAAATCTCTGGAATTAGGATATGCAAAAATTGAACGCTATCATTCTCTTGCCTCTGGAAGAAGCCATGAACCTATCAGTGATGATGATTTGGCAGTTTTGTTAAAAAATATTCTTTCCAAAGATGGTGGTGTGATTGTTGCACTCGGCATCTTAACTATGAGATTTCATAAGCCTAAGGACGAAAAACCTAAATATTCAGAAAATCTCCTCCAAGCAGGACGAAATATTTTGTGCCAGTACAATTTTCTTGATGATTATGCGAAAAACGCTGGGCCATCCTATGAACTGGCTCAGGTGGCCGTTGTATGCGTTGCTGGGGAAAAAAGTATTGATGCTGCAAAAATTATATGTGACAATTTTATCAAAGCAATCATTAACAATTCAATCTATGTCCCTGACCATTCTGAATTGTTTGGTGTAATTGCAAAACTTCACCCATCCATTATGTTAAACGCATCCCTTGGTAACGATGATATTGATGGTTACAAGCGAAGAAGGATTTTTAATACAACAAGAGAATCCCGAGGCAACCCACTTAACCATATTTCAGATCAAGATATCATTGCCTGGTGTGATATTGACCCTAAAAAACATTATGATCTTGTTTCAACAGCTATCCAAGGATTCAAGAAAACTGATGATAAAAAGAGCCTGGAATGGAGACCTGTTGTGAAATCTATCCTTGAAAAGGCACCAGATACGGCAACTGTTTTTGATAACCTGATAGAAACATTCAAACCAATGTCATGGAGCGGGTCAAGGGCGGATATTATGGAAAAACGAGCCGAGCTTTTAAAAGAATGGTTTGAGCATGAAAATGAAGAGATAAGATCCATGGCAAAAATAAAATATACAGAGTTCCAAGAAGATATTGAAAATGTACGTCTATGGGAGACTGAACGACGTGATAGGAGTTATGAGAGTTTTGAATAATAGATTTAAAGACATGATCTACACATTTTTTCAATCAGATTAGTCAATGATACTTGCAACTATCAAAAGTTGAAAGTTAAAAAAAAATACAATCAGGAATTATGAGTTTATTCTCAGCAGATTTCAAAAACATTTCGGGGAGATTGAATTATCTTCCATTACCTCCGATAATATTTTGGAATTCATGACTAAAGTCTCTGGAAACACAAAACAAAACACCAAAAAATTAAGATTCACACTTCTTGCTGCCTTTTTAAATTACATTAAAAATTCTATTGATCCAAATTTCAAAAATCCATGTGACAATCAGGCACTGAAAAGACTTTTTAGAGCCGGGAAAAACATCCAGTTTAAAATACTTGAAAAGGATATTGTAGATGAAATCATTTTCAGAACCCAAAATCAAAGAAATAGGATTATGCTTGAACTCATGGCTCGTGGTTGTATGAGAATTGGAGAAGTTTTGAATCTGACTCCAATGGATATTGATGCTCGCAAGGTTATTGTTCAAGATCCCAAAAGTGGTAAAGATTTTGAAACGGTTTTTTTACCACAAAAAGTGATTGATCGCATGAAAAAATACATTCAGGATAATGGGATTGACACTGACTCTAAAATTTTTCCAATAACTTATGCCGGGGCAAGATTGGTTGTTAAAAAGGCTGGAGATTTAGTAGACACTAAAGTCAGGCCTCATGACCTCCGAAGGCATGCTGCAACTTATGCCTCCCGTTCCGGCACACCACTTGAAATTGTCAGCAAGGTGCTATTACGCCAT
>JAHJDU010000597.1 GCA_018812385.1 Pseudomonadota bacterium | reverse complement strand
TCTGATCTTGAAGAATATACTTTAAATATGGAATATACTTTTGGCGAAGCATTAAAAGGGATGTTAAAAGGATTTGCAGTTTCTATTGATTATTCAATCCTGGACTATGAAAACAATGTAAACGATGCAACTGATTTGAGAACCCGGCTGATTTATTCATTTTAATAGTTCTTAAGACTGTTTTCTATAAATCTAAAATGATGTTAAAGCCAAGCTCATGATATACACAATTAATATTTGAGCTTGGCCAATCATTTCTAAATATCTATATCTATTATTATATTCCATATTTTTTCAATTTGCTGTTGGGTGTGGTTCGCGTGATATTTAAGATTCTTGCAGCCTTGGTTTTGTTCCATACAGTTTTCCAATTCGCGAACATTTCCGGGCCATGGATATTTTGATAAGGCATCCATGGCAACAGGTGTAAATCTTTTTATATTTTTTCGGTTTTTTTTTGAATATTTTTCAAGAAAATGCTGGGCAAGAAGAGGGATATCTCCTTCCCGCTTCCGCAATGGCGGAGCTTCAATATTCATAACATTGAGCCGATAAAACAAATCTTCCCGGAATTTTGCTTCTTTTATGTCTTCTTCCAGATTTCGATTTGTAGCAGCTATGATTCGGACATCAACATTGATGACTTCATCACTCCCTAATCTTTGTATCTCTCTTTCCTGTATGACGCGAAGTAATTTAGGCTGCATCGACAGAGGAATTTCACCGATCTCGTCTAAAAAGATACTTCCTTTGTCTGCCTGCATAAACAGGCCATTACGTCTTCTGTCAGCACCGGTAAAAGCGCTGTCTCTTCTATATGAGTTTGCAGATGCACCTTTGTACTCAGCATCATACCCATCATTCCGGTTCGTTCTCCGACCTCAAAAGATCGGATAAGTGCAGTACCCTTTTCACTTAAAAGTTTGATCATAAAACTTTTTTCGCGGTTGTAATTCATAATGCCTAAAAATATGACGACACCCATTAAAATCAAACTGACACCAATGGTCATCCAGGGAGAAGTATACAGCTTTAACTGGCGGGTTATGTTTGAAAGCATACAAATATCCGATAAAAAGGGTTGATCATTATCTTTGAATAGCCGTGCCCCAATAATTGAAACTGGCAATTTTAAAGCCTGGGATATACCTTGCATCAAGGCGCTTGATTTTGAATCCATTTTTCTCAATGATGTCTGGTATATGTCGATTCAAATTACATCAACCGCCGATAAACCGCCAGAACGGATTCAGCCTGTCCTGCCATTTACAAATGGCCTTGTCAGGAGCACGCCCGTGTTCACAGAAAATCAATTCTCCTCCCGGTTTTAGAACCCGGCGCATTTCTTCCAGGGCTTTTTGTACATCAACGATTGTACATAGCGTATAGGTAATTAATATCGTATCAGCAACATTTTTCTCCAATGGGATCTCCTCACCGGATACTGCTATAAAATCAACGGGAATTTTATACATTAAAGCGCTTTTTTTAGCCATATCCTGCATGGGTTTAGATGGATCTAAACCCCAGACATGCTCTACTTTGTCTGGATCATAAAACTGTAAATTCAAACCAGAGCCAAAACCAACTTCCAATACCCGTCCTTTAGCCAGAGGAACAACTATCTTACGCTGATACGTAAATTGTTTTTGAGTGCAAACAGAATGAACAAGTTTGGGTAGAACATACTTATCATAAAACCCCATAATTAATTTGTATTCCCTTTGCTATCAAGCTTTTACCCAACCCACTACAAAAAAAATCTTTATCCGAATTTCTATCCTTTAAGAATCTCTAAGGCCCAACCGACATATTCCTGCCACTGTTTTTCGCCTCATAGAGTCGCGTGTCTGCGATCTTTGTCAGATCATGAAAAGAACCTCCATCATGTGAAGCAGCCGCATAACCGATGCTGTGTTATCAGACAGCATTTTTTTATCCTTGCCATCAGCCATATGGCCCAGATATGATTGAAGTTGAAAAAGTGCTTTATCCGCCTTTTGGCAATCCTCTGCATACCTTATTTTGTTGGGCTGATCCCCTCCTATATCCATCAGCATGGAATGGACCATAGAATGGAAAATCTCTCCATTTGTCAAGTGGTTGGACGTCTCGGCAAGAGATGTCATATGATCCGAAAGCGTTGAAATTGCTTTCCAATATATTGTATAGGATATCAAAACCAATCCTAAGAGAATAGCAACAGAGAGTTTTATGCCGAAATGGGATATCTTCAATGCAAGACCCGCCTTAAATATCTTTTTTAATCTAATAGGTGAAAAAATAAAGGTATCATATTGATAAGATAGATGTCTGTCAAGCTTTAGACGTTGTCCTTTTTTTATCCTGACCCATCGTTTTCACTATAACGAAATCACCTGATATAAATAAATACCTCTAAAAAGTCTGGGTTTAAATAAGTCTATAGGACCGCCTGGGTATAAAATATCCACTATACATATGGGGTGTTTAAAAATTAGACAGATTATTGCTGTTGCTTTTATCTTCACCGGGTAAACGATTTCAATGATCCTGTAAGGAAACCAACTCATAGATAT
>JAHJDU010000596.1 GCA_018812385.1 Pseudomonadota bacterium | reverse complement strand
TTTTTAACAACAGTGTAAATCTGATCATAGGCAATGGGTACTATTGTAAAAGTTTTTCCAGGAATATTTTCGGTCAAATATTCAGCAGTTGGAGACCATTCTTCCATGTAGCGCTCAGGCCCTCTTTTCGTCAACACACCTATTTTTATTGTCGAATCTTCAGCTAATGCGGCACCAGCTATAGCACCAGCCACCAGAAAGATGGCGATGAAAGAAAAAATAACTTTTTTTATTACAAGATTAAAATGGATACGCACAATATATTTGCCTTCTGTCTAATCTAATTTCCAAACCATAAGATCACTGGACTGCGTTTAACAAAGCAAAGGTTTCAATTCTTTTTTTAATATATAGAAAGAGGGTTAAAGTCAATAAATGTTTAAAAAGACTATTGAGTATTCACAATTAATTTTGTACATTAATTTTTACAATAGTTTTAAGAAAAATAATAGTTTTTTAAAAATGTCTGGGGAATAAAATCATCAAAAAAGATATGATTAGAGTATTAATTGCAGAAGATCATACCATAGTTCGCAAGGGGCTTTGTTCTCTTCTGGAGAAGGAGCCCGGCATTGTTGTTGTGGCTGAAGCAGAAAACGGCAGGGATGCCGTCATAAAAGCTGAAGAAATAAAACCTGATGTTGTTGTTATGGATATAGGAATGCCCCTTCTTAACGGAATAGAGGCTTGCCGTCAGCTTAAAAAACGCTTCCCTGAAATAGAAATTATTATTCTGACAGTACACACAAATGAAGAGTATGTTCTGCAGGCACTGAAGGCAGGGGCTTCAGGATATCTTATTAAAAGAGCCGCTCCTTCAGATCTGGTTACTGCAATTCACGAAGTCCATAAAGGAAAATCCTATCTAAGTTCTTCTATTTCAAAAACCCTTATTAATGAATATCTGCGCCAATCCAGCACAATATCAGATATTGACAAAGACAGCAGAGAAAAAGAACTTACCAGCCGGCAGACAGAAGTCCTGCAACTATTGGCAGAAGGGTATACAAATCGGGAAATTGCCAAAATTTTATGTGTGAGTATAAAAACCGTTGAAACCCACCGGACCCAAATAAAAAAGAGACTCAATATCAAGAAGACAGCAGGTCTTGTGCAATATGCCCTTCAAAAAGGATTGATAATTAAAGAATAAATATACCCCTTACCGATACCCAGTCAATGCTTAAGATTCCTCAACACCTTAGACTCATCAACTCATCCATGTAAAAATTTATTGTCCATTACCCTAACTTTTTAAACCGCTCCTCTATTGAGTTCAATATTAATACCGGGTTTTTTTAAAGGGATATAAGGGGTTTTTTAAAGGGATATAAGGGTTTTTTTAAAGGGATATAGGGTTTTAAAAAGAATCTTTCAGTAGTTCACCCTATATCAATGCCTGATTAAAAGATTTATTATCCAATCCAGGCTAATGTTTTCTTGTATATTTTATTTAACAGAAAACATTAATTATACAATTAATTTTTTTTAAAAAGGAGATTTATCATGGCCGTAGAAAAAACAAATGCATCCTCAAGTTTAGTTGAAGTTATTGATCGTATCCTTGACAAAGGCATTGTTATTGATGCCTGGGTAAGGGTATCTCTTGTAGGTATTGAACTTCTGGCTATTGAAGCCAGAATAGTTGTGGCCGGTGTCGACACCTTCCTGAAATATGCTGAAGCCGTTGGCCTCACACAACAAGTTGAAGCCTAACCTGTAAAGGGAGATTGGCAGGTATCCTTGGGATAATTAAAGGTGTTGTACCCTTTTAATTAAACGCTATCATCTTAAGCATATCTGGAATCTCCGGGGTATTTATAAAAACCCCAAACATATCTGACAAAACTCCCTTAATTTTAGAAACTATTGTTGTCCGATATGTTTGAGGTTTTTTTTTAGTCAAAAGGTGACATATGACCACTCTGGAAAAACTAAAAGATACAGAACAATTGAGAATATTGGCAGTAAGTATTGTTGATTCCTATGAGATAAGGGTAGACACCATTTGTTCTTTACTGACCCAGGTCAATAATTTTCTTCATTCTTTCCAGTCTGAACTTGCCGATATGATGAATTGTCTGAGAATCAACCTTGCCAATTCCCAGAGTCTCAGGCGAAGGGATTTTGATTCCATGATCCGGGATATCCTTGACCATCACCAGAACATTGAAAATGAAGCCAACCTGAGCCTGTCTAATTTTCAGAAAGAGGAACAGGAGATGATAATGTCTTTAAGAGATATCATTACCGGCAAAAGCCATGACCGGATCGAGGATGGTGAAGCCATGCTCGAACATATGTTAACACGACAGAAAAACCGGGAGCATGATATTATAAGGATATTAAAGCATATTCAGGTTGAACAGGAAGAATTGAAAACAGGTTTAAAAAAGTTATTGGAAAAGGGTGAAAATATCAGGATTAAAGATTACAAGGCAATGCTCAAAGCCATCCGTGCACAACAGAGTGAATATAACCAGGATCTGTTTAAAATATTAGATGATTTTGATCTTGTCAGAAACAGAGTTAATGACCAATGGCAAAAAGTTGTAAGTATAAATAGTCAATAATTATTATAGCCAATCTGAATTAAACATCAGATTCGCATTTAAAAATAAAAAAAGATATCCTTTGCCGCTATGGAGGTTTACCACCCTCCACTGGCTCAACAAGCCTTGCTTTAAGCATGTCTTTTCAAGGTTAAAAAGGAGAATAATAATGTCAGCATCTAAAGATTTAGAAAGGTTAGTACAGGAGATTGCAGATTCAAGAAATGAGCGTATGGTATTTATTGAGAATTTGAAAAATGAGTCATTGAATCTGATAAAATCACTCTCCAGGGACAGGGATAATATGACCCAATCTTTGCACCAGCAATTGAAAAAATATAGGCCTGCTCTTGATGCAATGGAAAAAGAGCGCCAGAAAGAGGCGTTAATGGAGAATAATAAGCGCAGAGAATGGGACAAAGATCGCAAGAACGAGGCGTTAAAAGAGCGTGATCAGCGCATAAAATGGAACAATGAAGTACTGGAAAATTTCATGTCAGAGTTTCATAATGATTCCCAGGCAGATAAGCAACAGCGACTTGAGGGAGTAAAAACCTTGAAGGATGATTCTCAAGCAGATAAGCAACAGCGACTTAAGGGAATAAAAACCTTAAAGGCCGAGGTCAGCAGGATGCGGGGCGATATTCAAAACTGGTTAAAGAACATGAGAGATGAACTTTCACCACCTTTAAAAGCCTTTGTTTCAGATCTCAAGGCAAGTGAAAAAGACCGGAAATCATCTGATAAAGCCTTTGTTTCAGATCTCAGGGCAAGTGAAAAAGACCGGAAATCATCTGAACAAGCAGAACTGGCTGCCATGGCAGCAGCATGGAGAAAAAAGCCTTCCAGGGTCAGCTTAAGTGATCCAGAAACAATTCAAGAGATTGTTGAACCTGAGCCTTTAAAAGAAGTTGACACCAGTGAAGAACCGGAAGAACAAACGCAGCCCGATGAGGAGGTTGAAACCGAACATAGTTACTATGATAATGCTCCTTTAAAAGAAACGGTTATGAGCACCCTGTTTGACTATGCAGATGGTCTTAAAATGACCCAGCTGGCTGAATTGCTTGATATTGAACAGTGGCGAATGCTTATTCCTGTTATGCGTGATCTTATGGACAGCAAACAGATAAGAAAAGAAGGTTCCTTGTATTTTACTTTATAAGAGAATCAGGGCCGGGATTTGATATCCCGGCCCTGAACAATTCCAAGGGAGCCCTAAGAGAACATGGACTTGTAAAAAGGATACCTTTTTGTTTTTTTAATCAAATAATAACAAAGGAGTTAAAATGTCAACAGCAATTGCAAGCACCGTTTTAGAACCCGTCTCCCTGCCGGATTTTGTGGAAACAGAATATGTAAAAGATGTTACTAACAGGGCATTAGGTTATGTCAAGGCTGGTTTCCCTGTGCATTTAAGAGGGATATCAGGTGTTGGAAAAACCACTCTTGCTATTCATATAGCTGCCAGAATAGGGCGCCCTCTTATCCTTATACACGGGGATGAGGAGTTTACAACCTCGGATTTAATAGGCAGTGACCAAGGTTATCACATGCGTAAAGTCAGGGATAATTTTATTCATTCAGTTCTTAAGATAGAAGAGAGTATGAGTAAGCAATGGGTTGATAACCGGTTGACCATGGCCTGTAAATTCGGGTTTACACTCCTTTATGATGAATATACCCGGTCCAGGCCTGAGGCGAATAATGTTCTTTTGTCCGTGCTCCAGGAGAAAATTCTGGATATTCCAACCACAAGTCACAGCAATTCCAATTATATGAAGGTCCACCCTGATTTTACCGCTCTTTTTACCAGCAACCCTGAAGAGTATGCCGGGGTCCACCGTAGCCAGGATGCATTAAGAGACCGTATGATTACCATTGACCTTGAATCTCTGGATAAAAAGACTGAAACCGGAATTGTCCAGGCTAAATCAGGGTTGTCATACGAAGATGCAAAAAAGATTGTAAATATTGTCAGCGGGTTAAGAGATTCTGATGTTTTTGAATTTGCCCCTACAGTGAGGGGATGTCTGATGATTGCCAAATCCGTTCAGGTGTTTAATGCCAGAGTCCATAAGGATGATAAAGTCTTTTGCCAGATCTGTTTTGACATACTTTCTTCCGAAACCAGCCGTATCGGCAGCAAGTCAAACAAGGAAAGGGTGATGCAGGTCCTCTTAAAATTGATTGATCAGTATTGCAATGACATTAATAAAGGAGGTTCCTATGTCTAGTTTGTCCCATGACAAAGATGCCGTAAGAAGAGGCCTGTCAGAGATAAGAACCGCAACAAAGAATAATATCAGCGCAAAATCCTGGCCTGTTAAATCCAGTTATCTGGAAATGTTTATAATGAACAATCACCGCTCCAGGTTAAAGCGGGAAAAAGCCAATCTGAACCTGAGATTTAATCAGATACAAAGCGAGCTTGCATCCCTTGACAAGGCAATCTCTATGATGGGTAAAAAAGTCAGGGGGGGTATTGCTTCAATGTCCCCCTTGACATCCATCAAGTCCATCAAGGGAATAGATCCCATCAAGGGAAT
>JAHJDU010000595.1 GCA_018812385.1 Pseudomonadota bacterium | reverse complement strand
CGGTTTTAAAACGCATCCTGAACTAGTGGTTTTGAAAAAATTGATGGCATCTGCAACACAATTTATCGGGGATATTTTTGGGCATCTTATTTCATGGTGTTGCCAGATCTGTTTTGATACATACTTATCCCGGCAGTTTTGAATGGCTTGTCTGGAAGCGTAATCAAGATTCAATTGTCCGGCGATAAAGGCGGTTAATTCCATTGATTCGCAATCAAAACAAAAGATTGAATCAATGGTCTGGGGCCACTTGTCAAGATGTCTTATCAAAGCCTCAAAAACCTGGTTCTGGTCGGATAATGGGGTTAGGATTTCCTCACAAAGGGCAGGGCTTTCTTCCCGGGCTTTGTGTCTTATGGCAGGGTCGGTAATAAAAAGAGCCCTGTCCGGACAGGAAAGTCTTATCCATTGTATATAATCGGGTGTTGTGCCGACCACTAATACTTTTTTATGCACAAATTTTTATTCCCTTTATTTCTTCAGACAGGTTGCGGCAGAGAACTGAATTATCAAGTTTTAATTCATACAATGGTCTTGGGGTGAGATGAAATCGTTCTTTCCAGTTGAAATTGCCACAGAGAAAATCAACCATTTTTATCTTTTGTTTGCAAGCCCAGTCTATGTGGTGGAAGTTGATCAGCTTTGCAATTCCTTTAAAATCCGGATTTGTTCCTCCGGCAAGGATGGTATAGGTTCCTTTGTACAAGGCACCCATGTCAACGGCAGCTATTTTCCCACCAATTAAAATGGTGGTTATCCTCATCATATCGTTTTTTACCATATAGGAAACAAGATTTTCAAAAGCGCGTAAAAACCTTTGATCACTGAAATAGGAATCCTTTCCAAAGGCCTGGATATTCATCTTGAAAAGTAGATCTACATCACTGAGCCTGTTATGCCGGATTGTGACGGTTTGCCTTTCCAGTTTTGACATTTCAGCATTCATTTTTTTTCTTGTTTTTCCTGAGAATTCACCACGATATTGATTAAAAGAATACTCATATTTTTTTGGTAAAAACAGGTATCCGGTTTCATCCTGGTGAACAACCCCCCGGGTGTGAAAAAAGGAATCATGGGTTAAGTATCTCAGATGAACAGGCCCGGGAAGAGAGTTGATTAATGCCAATGACATATCAGAATGGCATGAAATAATTTTATTCTGCTCCAGCCATGTTTCCCCTTTCCATGTTTCTCCGGGGAAATGACCATAGGATTCCTGTTCTTTGATCCAGCACAGGGCAATCATCCCTTTGGGAACATTGTTTTCTTCAAAAACCTGGAAATGCAACGGCCGGTTAAAGGCCTGGTTGAAACAGGAGCGGACCTGCCACAGGTCAAAAAAACAATCATCAGGCCAAAGTGTTTCCCAAAGCTGCCGACATTCTTCAGTATCCGTGTATGTTCTGATATGATACATCAGCTAATGCCTTAAGGTCACATTTATGTTGCTGTGGGTCCCTTTAAAAAAATCCTGGGCAAAGGTTTTTACTTTTTCAGGGTCATAGGGTTTGCAACTGAAGACATCCAGATAGGTTGTATTGGTAAGGTTGGCAAAATGAGCAGAAATCAGTGAGGTTTCTATGAGTTGCACCATTGAAAACCCTTCCACTTTTTCATCTTCCCCAAAATGAACCACCTGGGTTTCTCCGAACCGCTTCATTTCAATCAAATCACAAAGTTCGATGACAAATCGTTTTATCAGGTTTGCATCTCTTATTTTTAAAGGGTTGCAATTGTAAATATCAATTGCAGAAGCGATTCCCCAGACAGAATCTGCGGGATTGATTTCTATTGCACAATTATTCATTATCTATTTTCCTTTATATATCTAAATGTTCTATTATTTTGCTGGCCAGTCATGGTCCGGGTTCTTTTTTCTTTTGGGTTTTTTCCCAAGTTTTTTTTTCCTCTTATAAAGATCATCGTCATCATCGTCAGTAAAATCTTCATCATAATAGTCCCGGAATTTAGGTGTCTTTTGTTTTTCCCGTTTGTCGATTTCCTTATAATCTGAATCATACTTGCTCATGGATCTTCCTCATGGATGTTTTGTTGTCGTTTTTTGGTCAAAAGTATTCTCCGCTGGCATCGATCACACGTTTGCATTTTTCATACCATAAAATGCAGGCCGGAATTTTAAATGTAAAGGTAGTGTGATTTTGATATGTTTTTGTTTTTTATTTTGTAAAAAGCATTTACGAACTTGCTATACCTTCCAGTGGACGTAAGGTGATCAGCCTGGAACGGGTTATGCAAAATTTCTTATGGCAAATATTCAGTTGTAATTATATAAGCTTTAATTTAGAAAATCGGAATTTAGATATCCAGTTCATTTTTAAATCGGAATTTCTAATTCCGTTTTTCGGGTCATTTTGGGTCATTTTGAATTAATTGCAATGCCTTGCCCAATATTTGGGATAGTTAAAAATAAAATTGTCCATGCCATTGTTGGATTGGCCTTTTAATATATGATTTATCTTTTTCAGGCACAGGTTTTGCTATCTGCTTTCAAGAATGGCTGTTTAATTTTGGATGCCATTGCCATGCAGGGGATTTTAAGGCGAAATAATAGCAGGTCTTAAAGGGCAATCTTTATATATAAGGGGATAGCAATGGATGAAAAGCAGATTGAATTTTTTAGAAATGTATTGAATAATAGTCTTGACAAACTTTTAAACCAGGCTGACATGGTTGTGTCTGAACTGGTATCTCAAAGTGGTCAGGAAATAGAATATCTTGATCGGGCTTCTGCCTATGCAGACCAGTCTTTGAAGTTGAAAATCAGGACCAGAGAGAGTCGGCTGATCAAAAAACTTAAACAGGCTTTGGAAAGAATTGAAAACGGGACATATGGGTTTTGCGAAGAATGTGAAGAAGAAATTTCAATTAAAAGACTTGAAGCAAGGCCTGTTACAACCAAATGTATTGATTGTAAGGAAAACGAAGAACAAATAGAAGTATCCACGGAAGACTTTTCAGATAATTTTTAATAATCTTTATTCTCAATAGGAATATTTTGTTCCTATTGTTTATGAATATTAAAATCTTGATTAACAAAATATAAATTTAATTGATTTGTTCCAGCAATTGTTTTAATAATAAGAATTTAAAATTCCTGTTATCCGATCCAGGTTTTTATGCAAATGACTACAGATGGATGGCAGGAGGATGTCCATGAATCATTCAAGGTAAACCATTATGAAAAAAATCCACTTCATCCTGGAGAATGCCAAATTAATCGCTTCCGTCCAAAACAGTCTGAAGAAAATATATGCAATTGATTATAGTACCAATATGATTGGTGCTCTGCAGTTTTTAAGAACCAACAGAAGTGAGTTTGTTTTTATTGACATCAAGATTTTGAAGCAGGCCGCAGAAGACAGTAATTATAAAGCAGTTCTTCAGACATTTGGATTGTTATCCCCTAATATCAGTATTGTGGTAATGGTTGAGCCTAAGTCGTTAAAGGAAGCCGTAAAAATTGTGAATGAAGGCGCAGATTCTTATCTGACCTATCCCCTGGTTTCCGATGAAATTCAACTGGTGGTCAATAGTATCTTAGAGCATACAAGAGCTGAATCAGAACTTGATTATTTAAGAGAACAAGTCTGGCAGGAAGATGAGTTTGATCTTGTGCAGACAAAAAGTCTGGCCATGAAAAATGTTTTTGAGAATATCCGTGCAGTGGCTTCCACAAAGAGTACTGTTCTTTTGCTGGGTGAAACAGGGACAGGAAAAGGATTTACAGCCAGATTTATTCATACTCTCTCATTAAGAAAAAATGAACGATTCATTGAAGTCCATTGCGGGGCAATTCCAGATACCTTGGTTGAAAGTGAGATGTTCGGGCATGAAAGAGGTGCCTTTACAGGTGCTATTAAAAGAAAACTGGGTAAGTTTGAACTTGCAAAGGGTGGCACCATTTTTCTTGATGAAATAGGTACCATCACCCCGGCTGCCCAGATCAAGCTTTTGCAGGTTCTGCAGGACGGTATTTTTCAGCGTGTTGGCGGCGAAGAGGAGATCCAGGCAGATGTAAGAATTATTACAGCAACCAATATTGATTTAAAACAATTGTGTGAGGAAAAGCAATTTAGAAATGATCTATACTATCGATTGAACGTGTTTCCCATTGAACTGCCTCCTTTGAGGGAACGCAAAGAAGATATTCCCAAACTGGTGGAGCTTTTTTTAAATAAACTTAACACATTTCACGTAAAAGGGATACAGGGTATACACCCCCAGGTGTTGGATGCCTTTTTATCCTATTCCTGGCCCGGCAATATCCGGGAACTGGAAAATATTATGGAGCGCGGCTATATTTTGGAGAAATCTTCTGTTCTAAGACCAGAAAGTTTTCCCATAGATCTGTTTTCTCTGCAGGCGGAAACAGCTATCCGCAACATTGATCCTGACTTGACGCTTTCACAAATAAGAAAACAGGAAATGGGAAAGGTTGAGCAGACAT
The DNA here is from genome assembly GCA_018812385.1 of Pseudomonadota bacterium. Taxonomy (GTDB): domain Bacteria; phylum Desulfobacterota; class Desulfobacteria; order Desulfobacterales; family Desulfobacteraceae; genus Desulfobacula. The sequence goes on along the minus strand of JAHJDU010000595.1, from coordinate 8,902 downwards.
ATCTTGATATGGTGCTGAAACAGCACAAAGGGAAAGTTAATATTTCAGCCAGAGCAGCCGGTATCACCACTAGACAGCTTCATAAGCTTATGACCAAGCATTCTTTGTATAAAGAGGACTATAAAAGCGGACTATAATTTGGCATGCTTTAAAATATTTGTTCCAATTTGATAATAAGGCTTTCAATTTTAAAGGAAATCCTGTAAAAGACATGTTCAAAATTATACATGGTATCCACTGAAAAGTTATGTTCGTATAATTAAATTTGAGTTTGTAGGGATTCTTGGATTTAAGGTTTAGGGTTTTTATGTTTATTAAACAATTTAAATATTCAACCGATAACTTGGGATATCTGGTATATTCAACAAGTGAAGGGATTGCTATTGATGCAGGGGGGGTGGACGACACCCTGGCTTTTGCCGAAAAGAACAATATTCATATCAAATATGTTTCCAATACCCACTCTCATTATGATCATACCCCGGGCAATAAGGCATTACTTGAGAAAACAACGGCTCAATTTATTGATTGCAAAAAGATAAAATCAGACCAGGCCATAGCCCTTGATAAAGAAATTTTAACAGTGTTTCACACGCCAGGTCATACGGATGATTCCATAACTTTTATGGCCAATGATTTTTTAGTAACCGGTGATACCTTGTTTAACGGGACCATAGGCAATTGTTTTTCTGGTGATCTCAAAGGATTTTTCCAATCATTGAAACGTCTTGTTTCTCTGCCGGAAAACATGAAAATTTATGTGGGCCATGATTATGTGATGGAATCCATGAAAATGGCAAAAATCATTGAAAAAGACAACCCCAATATTGAAGCATATATTAAAAAATATAATTCAGGGTTAATTGTGTCTACTCTGCATGATGAAATAAAAGCAAATCCCTACCTCCGGTTTAATGCCGAAGGTATGATAAAGAATTTGCAGAAAAGGAATATGCAGACGGATACAGAGTATGCCAGATTTAAATCGATAATGGACATATATTAAAGATCAGGTCTGGTTTGTATAAAAGTGGTTGAAGATAAAATTACTGCCCTTGATCATTTCTTGTTTTGGTCTTATTATGGGCAATAATTTTTTTTGGATATTCTGCAGGCTTGCAGGATAATAACCGATATTTTTATTAGTTTTTGGAGATAGCATTAATGCTTGGTAAAAATATTAAATTTGTTGGCAGTTCCCGGGAAGAGGCATGTTTTGCCCTGGGAAGACAGCTGACCATTGAGTATTATGAATGCGGAGCAAAAGTCCTTTTAGATGAGAAACAGGTTGAAAAGGTATTGCTGAAAGCTGCAAATGAAAGTGGTGCAACAATTATCAGCTCTTCATTTCATAAATTTGAACCCCAGGGTGTTAGCGGCGTTGTCATAATAGCAGAATCTCATTTTACAGTGCATGCATGGCCGGAACATGATTATGCTGCTGTAGATATATTTACCTGCGGAGACAACATTGACCTGGAAGTTGCTATCAATTCAATGAAGGATTCTTTTCAATCTGAGAATGTTGTTATTTCTTCTGATCAAAATCGCGGGATTATTTCCAAGCCGTTTGAACAAAAGAAAGTGGGCCAGATTGTTAAAAATTCAAAAATTTATCCGATTTCCTGGAAAAAAGAGTATGAACGGAAAAATCCCTGGGGTGTTTTAACTTCTGTTGATATTTACGACAGTGACCCGCAGATTATCCGGGATGCAAAAAGCATTGAACGATTTGTATATGACCTGTGTGATCTCATCGATATGAAGCGGTTTGGGGAATGCCAGGTCGTACACTTTGGAGAAGATGAAAAAGTTGAAGGGTTCAGTATGACCCAGCTTATTGAGACGTCTTTGATTTCAGGTCATTTTGCAAATGCGTCAAACAGAGTATATCTGGATGTATTCAGTTGTAAATTTTATGAACCCCGGGAAGTTGCAGAATTTGCTTTGTCATTTTTCAAAGGTGATCATTATAAAATGCAGATCGCTTTAAGACAATAATCCAATCCGATTCTGATTGCCCGGAAATTGACTGTCCTTTTAATTTCCGGGTAATTAGTTTATACAATACATTACCATGAAAAATTATAATAAAATAAAAGACAGCTGGTTTTCAGAAATCTGTCCCCTGTGGCCGGGAATGTCACTTTCCCTTGAGATAGAAGAAGTCCTCTACAGCAAAAAAAGTCAATTTCAACAGATTGATCTGTATCAGACAAAGAACCATGGGAAAATGCTTGTTCTGGACGGGATTATACAGCTGACTGAATCAGATGAATTTGCTTACCAGGAGATGCTGGCCCATATCCCTTTGTTTGCCCATCCCAATCCTGAAAATGTTCTGGTCATTGGTGGGGGGGATGGCGGTATTTTAAGGGAGGTTGGCCGTCATGACTGTGTAAAACAGATTGATTTTTGTGAAATTGATGAAGATGTCATCAAGGTATCAAAGGAATTTCTGCCTGACCTTGCCTGCGGATTTGATGATCCCAGGGTTACTATTCATATCGCTGATGGCAATTCTTTTGTTAAGGAAAAAATAAATAAATATGATGTGATTATCGTGGATTCCTCTGATCCCATTGGTCCGGGTGAAGTGTTATTTAAACAGCCCTTTTACAAAGGCTTAAAAGCGTCATTAAGGCAGAATGGTATTATTGCCACCCAGGGCGAATCTTTTTTCCTGCATAAAGAGTGTGTTACCAATCTTGTGAAAATCACAAAAGAGCTGTTTCAAGTTCAGGCATATGCTTATATCCTGGTGCCGACATATCCGGGAGGGCATATCGGTATTTGCCTGGGATCCCGGGGGCCGGAGCTTAAAAAGCCCTTTCGCGCCATCCCTGAAAATATTCAGAACCAATTAAAATATTATAGTCCAAAAATCCATGAAGCTTCTTTTGTTTTGCCCTATTTTGCCCAGAAAATGTTTGAAGCCATATAGGGAAAGAAAAATATTTAAAAATGCCAGACGAGCCGTCATTGAAACTTATAATAAAGACCATTAAATCCGCTTCAGAAAAGGATTTGATACGCCTCTACAAGGAGGCTGGGTGGTGGGATACATCATATGACAAACACCCAGAATTTTTAAATCATATTGTGGAAGATTCAGCTGTTTTTGTGGGGGCTTTTTTAGAAAAAAACCTCATCGGAATAGGTCGGGCCCTTTCCGATCTTGCAAGTGATGCTTATATTCAGGACGTTACTGTTTTAAAAGAATTCAGGGGCAAGGGAATTGGCAGGAAAATTATTCAAACATTAATAAAAAAATTAAAGGAAAATGGTGTTGACTGGATCGGCCTTGTTGCTCAGCCAGGAACATCTTCCTTTTATGAGGAACTGGGATTTGAAGTGCTTAAAGATCATGTTCCGCTAAAATATAAGGATTGATAAAATGTATGCTGCAGGAGAAGCGGTTTTACGGAAACCACAAAAATCAGGATTTCCAAAGTTCAATAGTTTTACATTAAAAGACCAGGAACTTATCCAGACATATATTGATATGTTTAAACCAGTGTCCTGTGAATATAATTTTGCAAATCTTTTTGCCTGGCAGGATGTTAACAAAATGTCATGGAGCTTATACCAGGAAAGGCTTTTGATTTATAATGGGATTTTTCAATGTGCCTTTATGCCTTTGGGCGAGGTTTTTTATCCTGAAGAGCTGGTTATTTTATCATTGAACTTGAAAAATGCAGGGCTCACACCCGATATAGGCCTTGCAACATCAGACTATTTGAAAAAATTTCCAGAGATTGAAAATTATTACACGGTCAAAGAAGAACGAGATTATGCAGAATACATCTACGATGTTAACAGCCTGTGTGATCTTAACGGGATAAAACTCCACAAAAAAAGAAATTTGATCTCACAGTTCAAACGATCCTATCCTGACTTTGAGGTTCACCTGTTAAATGGTGAATACAAATATAAAGCAATGGAGTTGGCCCAGGAACAGCTGAAAAGGCGCAAAATACGCTCACAAACACTTGATGAGGAATTTTATGCAATTCAGACATCATTTGATCATTTTGACAAGTTGGGTCTGGAAGGGCTTGTGCTGACCCTGGGAAGTAAGGTGGTGGCTTTTTCTGTTTTCAGTAAATTGAACCATTCAACCTATGACATCCAGTTTGAAAAATCAGATGCCGATTACAAAGGGGCAGCCCAGGTGATTAACCAGGAGACGGCACGATATCTTAAGGATAGATGCCTTTATTTGAACCGGGAGCAGGACCTTGGTATTAAGGGTCTTCGCCAGGCGAAAATGTCATATGATCCTGTGCATTTAAATACCCCTCGCAGCCTTATTTTTAACCCGCTCAATTAGGTGGTGCACAACTGAAAACCGCCAAAAAAAATTATTTTGCGCTTGACTTTTCTTGTTATTGATATATTATTTTGCGAAATGCTGCTGTTTTATGTAAAGCGCAGAGGTTTCATCCTAAAGGTGTATATCCCAATAAAAGAAAAGGCATTACCCTTAAAGTTAGAAACCGGTATTATTTTTATTTTTATTACAGGAGATTGCCAACATGGCTAATGGTATCGTAAAATGGTTTAACGACTCAAAGGGTTTTGGATTTATCGAACAAGAAGGCGGAAAAGATGTATTTGTGCATCATTCAGGCATCAATTCAACAGGTTTCAAATCGCTGAATGAAGGAGACCGTGTTTCTTTTGATATTGAAGAAGGACAGAAAGGTCCTGCCGCAACAAATGTAACAGTGCTTTAGTTAGCCGTTTTATTTGTTTTAAAAAAGTCATCTTGGTGACTTGAAAAAATAAAGTCCCTGAACAGCTTAGTGTTAAGGGACTTTTTGCTTTCAGCGGAAAGGAACAGATTGTGATCCCCTGGGAAGAGATCGACCGGGCTAAAATTCCTGGAGAAAAAGGAGACATCACACTGCGGAAGCGAGGCACGGAATTCTCAATCCGAATTGCAGGGATAGAGCTGATGAACAGCCGCCTCCATGGTTCTGAAGAAGCTCTTGCCAAACTCACATGCAGCCGCATCAAAGGAAAACTCAACCTGAGGATTCTCATTGGAGGTCTTGGTATGGGCTACACTCTGGCGGCAGCACTTGAACAATCAAGTCGAGATACACGCATCATAGTATCTGAATTGATCCCGGCTGTGGTCAGGTGGAACCGGGAACACCTGGGGCACCTTGCAGGAATGCCGCTGGATGATCCCAGAGTGGCAGTTGAAGAAGAAGATGTGGCAAAAATTATCAGGCAAAGAAGATCTGCCTGGGATGCAATACTTCTTGATGTCGACAATGGTCCTGAAGGGCTTACCCGGCAAGCCAATGACTGCCTTTACAGCAGATCAGGCCTAAAAACATCTTTTTTGGCCCTCCGTCCCCGTGGGATTCTGGCCATCTGGTCTTCCAAAGCAGACGAGACATTCACCCGTCGTATGAACCAGTGTGGATTTCAGACTGAAACTTTAACCGTGCGGGCACGCAAATCCGGTAAAGGAGGCAAACATATAATCTGGCTTGGAGAAAAATTCTAATTTCATTTTGACAAACCCTTGAATTTTGTGCTCTTTCAGTGTAGGCTTTATAAAACCAGTCTGGCATTATGCTTGCTAACCTAATTGTAGAAATCCCAGGCTTGTTAATATGTTAGTATCTTTGATCACAGAGTTTTAGTGTTAAATGGTTTAGATCAGTTTCTTTTGTTGTTTGTCAGGAACCAAAGAAATTTTACACCTGCTAAGTGGTTTAAAAAGGTATCAATTTCAAAACAAGGAGGAAAGATGGAACCCGACAAATTTAGAGAATCCAGACAGGCAATAAACCGGTTATGCAAAGGTATTGATTTATTAATTGAGCAAAAAGAACTTGAAGCATCAACAGAGGGCCATATCGAAGTAAGTTCCCGGTTGGATGTCTTGAAGCCACAGGCAGAAGGAGAAATCCAGGAACGGTCAGTAAAAAACCTGGGTATTAAAATCAGGGGATTGTCAACCCTTATCTCCAAATTGAAACCCAAAAAGAAACAAGCCATTAAAAAAGAAGCAAAAATCGCTATTGCCTGGGATGAAGAACGCCTGGGACAATTGTCAACTGCTTTTTTGAAAAAAGTATTCATGAATATGGGAGATGATACAAAAGCCAGGGTTTGTTTTGGCACCACTGGAAAAGGGATCAGGCCCAGTTATCAGATTGAATTTGGCAACCAGGAAACCACGGCGTTTACCGGCTCAGGCCACAAGCCCCAGGCAAAGCCCATTTTACCCGGCACAAAAAAAATATCTCAACCCTTTTCCCATGAAGTGATTGATTCAATTCTGCACGGGAAATGAAAAAGGAAATAACAGGAAGGACAAAAGGGTAGGTATCCCTCTCGAATCATGTCATAACCTGATCTTTTCAAAGACTTTTAGGAAAGGATTGAAGCCATAAGGCTGATCCTGGTCCAATAGGGCAAAAGGATTCCTTAATCTTTAGAATTTATTTTCTTCAGGATTTCCTGATAATGGGGCCTTTTTTTGTCCTGGAAAAAGATTCCAATACCATAGGGCTCATTTTCAGCCATGCGCATGGCTGTTTCCATGTTTTTCTTTTCTTTGCCCAGGTTCAGGTCATATACATTTTCTTTCAGATTCTTCCAGGTTTTGTTTTCCTTGTCAAAGGTCACGCAGGGGGTCAAAATCTGAATAAAGCTGAATCCTTGATGCTGTATTGCCTTTTTGATTATTTCCTTTAATCCCTGGGGATTGCCGGCATATCCCCTTGCCACAAATGATGCACCATAGGATAGCGCAAGTTTAATTGGATTCAAGGGCGTGTCCGGGTTTCCCATGGGGTGGGAACTGGTCTTCATCTCATAGGGGGTTGTTGAAGAGGACTGGCCTTTGGTCAGCCCATAAATGGAATTATCAAACAATAAAAAGGTGATATTGATATTTTTTCTTGCCACATGGGGAAGATGCCCCCCACCAATACCCAGGGCATCTCCATCACCTGCAACGGCAAACACTGTTAAATCTTCTCTGGCCAGTTTTAACCCCGTGGCCACGGGGATGGATCGTCCATGAAGGGTATGGAATCCATAGGAATTAATGAAAATCGGGGTGCGGCCCGAGCAGCCTATACCGCTGACGGTTACAATATCTTCATGTTTCAGACAAAGTTCTCTACAGGCCCTGTAAAGGGCATCAACAATTCCAAAATAACCACAGCCCGGACACCAGGTGGGAAGATCCTTTGACCGGTATTGTAAAAAATCAAGGTTTTTAACTGCTGCTAATTTTTCATCCAGGTATTCTGATCTGATAGTTTCCATTACATATCCCTTATTTTTTGAAGAATGTCTTCTGATGCCATGGGGCGGCCGGTAATAAAGTTAAGCCTTTCAACGGGCCGATTTAAAATACTTGTTGCAAACCTGGCAAACTGCCCTGAAAAATTCAGTTCCGGGATAAGAATTTTTTTACATTTGTCTGAAAATGCAATCAAGGTTTTTTCAGGATAAGGAGAGACCATCATAGAGCTGAAAGAGCTTGCATTAATCCCCTGTTTTTGAGCAGCAATGACAGCTTCATGGGCAGCGCCTGCAGATGATCCCCAGGATATGACGCCTATGTCGAATTTATCCTTGCCCGTGATGGATATTTCCGGGGCAGGCGCCTCTGACAATACAGAGTTGAATTTTCTGAACCGCTTTTGGGTCATTTTCAGGTGGCCGGCCTGACTATAATCAGGTCTGCCATACTCATCATGTTCCAATCCCGTTGAAAAGAACATACCTTCTGGTGTACCAGGGATGGCCCTGGGTGAAATCCCGGTTTCTGTGATCTTATATCTTTGATAATCCAAAAGCTCCTCTTTATCCGGGGCAATATTGGCATCCAGATATTTTTGCAATGGTTTTTGGGGGGCATCAATGTTCTTGATACTATTGGACAGAAAAAAATCAAGCAGGAGCACCACAAGAGTCTGATATTTTTCAGCAAGATACAGGGCAAGAACAGTTGCATCATAGCAGGACTTTGTATCTGTAGGGGCAAGAACAATTCTCGGGCAGTCTCCAGTTCCGCCAAAGACAGCGCTGTTAAAATCGCTCTGTTCCGTCTTGGTGGGCATCCCTGTAGAGGGGCCGGCTCTCTGGGAGTCAATGATCACTGCCGGCACCTCTGCCATGACGGACAAGCCTGTGAATTCGGTCATCAGGGCAAAGCCCGGGCCTGAGGTTGCGGTCATGGCGCGTTTGCCACCAAATCCTGCACCGATAACAGCACCAATGGCAGATATTTCATCTTCTGTCTGCAACAGGGTTCCTCCATGCTTTGGCAATTCTCTGCTCAATATTTCCATGATTTTTGTTGCAGGGGTGATGGGGTATCCGGCATAAAAAGACAGGTTGGCATCCAGGGCTGCCTGGGCCACCAGCTGGTTCCCGTTTATGATCAGCTTTTCCTTCTGTTCGGGAACCCTTGCAGTTTTAAAGGAATAGGGGTCAATTTTTTTAATATTTTCTTTTGTAAAGTCAAAGCCTTCCAAAAAAGAATTTACATTGGAATCAATCACAATCTGTTTCTTTTTTGCATAACGTGCTTTTATGGATTCAATAAATCCTTTTTTATCCACATGTAAAAGAGCGGCAAGGGCTCCCAGGGCAACCATATTCATTCCCCTGGCATTACCCGTTGCTTTATGGGCAAGCATATTCAATGGAATCCCATAGGAAATTATACCCGGTTGAGCCCAACCCACAACACTTTTATCCTCTTGATGGGGGATGGCAGGCTGGTTGTCATAGATCAAAAGGCCTGTTTTTTTTAATGAAGGAAGCTGGGAAATGGCATGGTTGTCATTTAAAGAAATTAAAACATCAACAAACTTTCCCGGGGAATAGATAGGATCTGAACTGATTCTTGTGTGGG
>JAHJDU010000594.1 GCA_018812385.1 Pseudomonadota bacterium | reverse complement strand
TATTCTTTTGCATTTTCCCAGGCCTGGGAAAGTCTTTGTTTATCGGTTATCATCTCAAGGGCTTTCATCTTTTTATTCCCTTATATGCTTTAAAATATGCCCGAGTTCCGGAAATATAATGGCATTGCAGGCCAGTTTGCAGGCCTTGATGCTGCCGGGCATGCAGAATATAATAGTGTTTTTGATGATTCCGGCTGTGGCCCTGGAGAGAATGGCTGCAGAATCAATCTCTTCAAAGCTTAACTGGGTGAAAAGGGTGCCAAAGGCAGTAAGTTCTTTTTCAAACAAGGGCTTGACAGCTTCAATGGTAACATCTTTGGGGCTTATACCCGTGCCTCCGGTCATGATGATGACATCCGGGCCGATCTTTTCAGTTACATGCAGGGTTAATTCCCTTATGGCTTCAATATCATCGGTAACGATCTGATGGATCACCACTTCATGGCCTTCTTTTTTTGCCTGTTTTTTTATCCAGTCGCCGGATTTGTCTTCAGCCAGCCCCCTTGTTGTTGAGACTGAAATAACTGCAATTTTAATGTCCTCTGGCAGGTTTTGTTTGTGTAAAAGTGTATTCATATCTTAATCCTGTTCTATGTAAACCCCGTCTTGTTTGTCATATTCAGTCACAAGGACGTTTATCATATCCTGATGTTCTGTGTTTATGGATAAGCCTTTGTAATCCGCCTGGATGGGAAGCTCCCTGTGTCCCCTGTCTATCAGGATGGCAAGCTCAATGCGGGAAGGCCTGCCAAAATCCATTAAAGCATCCATTGCAGCCCTGATGGTTCGCCCTGTAAACAGCACATCATCCACAAGGATAATGTCCATGTCATCCACGGAGAAAGGAATATTGGAGGGTCGTACGATTGGCTGGTGGCTGATTTTTGTCCAGTCATCCCTGTACATGTTGATATCCATGCTGCCAACGGGAAGGGTTACAGCTTCTATTTTCCGGATTTGATCTGCCAGCCTTTTTGCAAGAAAATCACCCCGTGTCTGGATTCCGACAAGGGCAAGGTTTTTTGTCCCTTTGTGTTTTTCTATGATCTCGTGGGACATTCTTGTGATGATCCGTTTGAAATCCTGATCATTCAGGATGGTTTTTTTCTTTTTCATATAACCGCCCTCCCTTGATTTATTATAGTCTTAGAATCTTTATCATCTTTTTTTATAGCGGGCAACACCTTGATTTTAAGTTTGAGTTGCTATAATCAGTGTAGAATAAAAATTTATTTTTGGCAGGGCAGGTGTGAATGATATTTGACTATACAGGAGTGATACTGGCTGGCGGGAAAAACAGCAGGCTTCCAGGGGAAAAAAAAGCCTTTCGAAAGATCGGGGATGAGATGATCCTTGAAACTATTTATGAATTGTTCTCAAGCCTGTTTAAAGAGGTTATTATAGTGGTAAACGAGCCCAGAGAGTTTGCAGGCTGGGATATGACGGTGGTGACAGATATTATCCCGTCAAAGTGCGCGCTGGCAGGCCTTCATGCAGGACTCTTTTATGCCTCCTATCCCTATGCCTATGTGACGGCCTGTGATACTCCTTTTGTTAAACGATCCGTTGTCGAATATATTGTGGGCAATATAAGACCTGGGTATGAAGTGATTATTCCCCAGACAGATGACGGGCTTGAGCCTTTGTCTGCCGTGTATTCAAAGGATTGTATACCTTTGATAGAGGAGAACCTTAAAAAAAATATCTTTATGATTAAAAAATTTTTTAGAAAAAAGAAGGTTAAGGAGATTCCAGTGGATAAATTAAAAATGCTGGACCCCCAGATGCAGTTTATTTTTAATGTGAACACACCAAAAGATCTTGAAAAAGCTAAAACAATGGCAAATCAACAGGAAAATAAATAGTGCCCGAACGAAAATCCCGTGTTTGGGCGGCTCGTAGAGGAGTGAGTTTTCGTTCAAACACTAAATAAGGAGTGAGATATGGATATTAAAACAATGATGGACCAGATAAAAAAACATCCTGATTTTCATAAGGCAGGGATGATTTTATGTCATAATGGTGTGGTCAGAGCCACATCCCGGGAAGGCGATGAAGTGACAGGACTTGAAATTGTTGTTGATCATACCAGGTTGGACCAGATTATAACTGAACAGAAAAAAAGGCCGGGTATTATTGATATTCTGATCCATATTAACGAAGGGAAACCACTTGCCGTTGGAGATGACGTGATGTTCCTTCTGGTTGCCGGGGATATCCGGGAGAATGTGATTGCAACATTGACAGACACCTTGAACCTGGTTAAGACGCAGGTAACCAGCAAAACACAATTTTTTGCCGAAAGGCCATAATTTTTCCAACTACTGCGTTAAAGTGCAAATTTTAATCCTCGAAGTACATTAGTACTCCTCCGGTTAAAATTCTTCTTTGCCTTGTATTTGGAAAAAATTCTGACCTTTCAAGTGAATTCAAATTTAGAAGTAATTTTTTAAAAATGATATGAAAAAAATAAGAAAAGGTAATCAAAATGACAGATTTTACACATCTTGATAAGGACGGCAGGGTTAGAATGGTGGATGTAGGGGACAAGACCCAAACCAGGCGGGTCGCCGTTGTTGCAGGCAGGATTTTTATGGAAGCGAACACCCTTGCCAGGATCATGGATGAAAAAGTGAAAAAGGGAAATGTCCTTGAAGCGGCAAGAATTGCCGGTGTCATGGCAGCAAAGAGAACCTCGGATCTGATCCCCATGTGTCACCCTTTAAATATAAGTCATGCCCGGGTTGATTTTTCTTTTGATGTTAAAAATCATGCCATTGATATTGAGGCTGAGGTGTCTCTGACCGGTAAAACAGGCGTTGAAATGGAAGCTTTGACAGCTGTTTCTGTTGCGGCCTTAACCATATATGACATGTGCAAGTCCTATGACAGGGCCATGAGAATATCTGATATTTATTTGAAATCAAAATCAGGGGGCAAAAGCGGGACATATACTGCAAAATGAAGAATAAAATGTCGTTAAAGCCCGTCTGGGTCTTTTGGTTTGTGGTCATAGCCTGTTGTTTCAGTGGATGCTATCCCGGGATAAGAGAAGAAATTACACAATTTAGCTCTTTGAAAAAACTAAACCCTAAAACCTATCCTTTATTTGTTGATAATATTGAATTTCAGGGTTTAACGGCTTCAATTGATAACAGCCTTTTGTATTTTAAGAAGGTCCCTTTAGAAAGAAAATTCCATTATGGGAAAGAGATATATACTGCCGGTCATATGATCACCTCTTTGGAAACCTTTAAGGCCTTTCTGGAAAAACAGCCTTCCAGCAAAGCGTTAAATGATTTTATTAAATCCAGTTTTATTGTTTATCAAGCAGCAGGGAATGAGGATGGTGAAGTTCTTTTTACAGGGTATTTTGAGCCGATTTTTGACGGGCGCATTGAAAAGAGTGAAGAGTTTCCATACCCGGTTTATTCCAGGCCACAGGATTTGCTGGAAATTGATTTGTCTGCATTTTCCGATAAGTACAAGGGTCATCAACGTCTGATGGCAAGGGTTAATGATTCAACAAAGCGCGTGGTGCCATATTATTCAAGGCAACAAATTAACGCTATAGAAGATTTTCATACAAGATCCAAGCCTGTTGTATGGCTTAAAAGCAGGGTAGACCGATTTTTTCTGGAAGTGCAGGGGTCAGGAAGAATTAATCTGGGCAATGGGGATGTGCTAAGGGTTCACTATGCGGCAAGCAACGGAAATGCATATCGATCCATCGGGCGATATCTGATCGGGAAAAATGAAATTTTAAAAGAAAACATGTCCATGCAGGCCATAAGAACCTGGCTTGAGAAGCATCCACAAAGAATGGATGAAGTCTTGCACCACAATGAGAGCTTTGTGTTTTTCCAGACTGAAGACGGCGGGCCATATGGCAGTCTTGGCGTTGAAGTGACAGCTCTTCGTTCCATTGCAACAGACAGCAGATTGTTTCCAAAAGGGGCGCTGTGCTTTATGCAGGCCCAATTGCCGGATAAAAAAAACAGCTCTTCTTTAAAAGAGTGGGAACCAGCTTCTTTTTTTGTGTTGAATCAGGATACAGGTGGCGCCATTAAAGGGCCTGCAAGGGCAGACCTTTTTTGTGGAAACGGTGATTATGCCGAATTTACCGCAGGCCATATGAATAAATATGGGAAGTTATTTTTTCTTGTCCTGAAGCCGGGCCAAGGATAATTTTTAAATCCATTCAACATCATGTGAGTGAAAATTGAGGATGACTTTTTTGCCCGGATAAAGATCAAGTCGACCGATTTGATCTGGAGAAAGCAATACTATTAAGGAAAGATCGTGGATAGATATGGTCGCCATGATGGTCTCGCTCTTTTTTTCCAAAAGCATGGAAGTTATATGGCCGGATAATTGATTGATATGGCCATTCCCGGATTGTTTTTCAAGATCAAGGCAGATATTTTTCTTTCTGATAATGGCTGTGCATGCAGTTTGGGAAGGCGCATTCAGCGTGATGATCTGTCCGTCCTCAAGTTTTTTTATAAAGGTTTTTTGATCTGATTTTTCAAAGGGACCTGTGATAATGTTTTCCACGCCTGTGGAAAATATATTCCCTTTAAAGATGGAAAGCTGATGGTCACAGATGGAATATAGCCATTGCAGATCATGGCTTGCAATAACCAGTGTGGTCCCCCAGTTTTTCCTGGCGTTTAAGGATGCCTGGCGGATCAGTCCGGCGCTTTCAATGTCAACACTTGCAATGGGTTCATCAAGGAGGAGAACTTCAGGTTTTAAGATAAGCCTGGCAGCCATGGCAACCCTCTGGGCTTCTCCACCTGATAATTCGTGCCAAAATCTTGTGGCAAAGTTTTGATAATCAAGGCCGACGTGTAAAAGCGCCTTACTTACTCTTTTTTCAAGATTATTTTTTTCTTTTCTGATCTTTAATCCATAGACAATATTTTCAAAAACAGTTCGTTTTAACAGATAGGGTTTCTGGGTCAGAAGACTTATTTTTGAGCGGATGGATGTTGAAAACGGTAATTCCATACGCCCTTTATAAAAGATTTGTCCCAGGGTTGGTTTCTGGGCAAAGGCCAATAGTTTTAAAAGCGTGCTTTTCCCGCTGCCGTTGGGTCCTATAAGTCCTGTGATGGACCCTTTTTCGATTTTAAGGTCATCAATATCCAGCACTTTTGTGTTTCCATAATAGTGTTGAATATTTTTTAAATGGTATGCAGGATTTATTTTTGTCATTGTTTCCTTAAAAAAGACAGGGATAGATTCACAATAAATGCAATCATGATCAGAACAAGTCCCAGGGCAATGCCATCGGCAAACAGGCCCTTGTTTGTTTCAAGGGCAATGGCAGTGGTAATCGTCCGGGTGTGGTACTTGATATTGCCGCCCACCATCATGGATATACCGACTTCCGTTAACACTCTGCCATAAGCTGTGACTGCTGCTGCCAGGATGCCATACCTGACCTCCCAAAGACAGGTGGCAATGATATTACGTCTGCCCGCACCAAGGGAGACAAGGGTGAGTTTAAGGTCGCGGTCTATGTTTTCAATGGTTGTGGCAGTAATAGCAGTTACAATTGGGAAGGCAAGGATGGTCTGGCCGATGGCGATCCCTGTCAAAGTGAACAGCAGGCCAAGTTCACCCAGAGGCCCCTGTCGTGAAATAAATGCGTAAACTGCAAGGCCGATGAAAACCGTTGGAAGGGCAAGCATGGTATCAAGAATTGTTCTTAAATGCTTTTTCCCTTTAAAGTCAAAATATCCAAGAACAAAGCCGCAGGGCAGACCTGCTCCAAGGCTCAAGAGCATGGAGCCCGTGGATACTTTTATAGTTGCCCAGACTGCAGTCCAGGTTGCTCTGTCGCCGCTAATCAGAAGCTCGATGGCTTTGATAAAGCCTGCAACAATAAAATCCATAATATCCTTTTATTATTT
>JAHJDU010000593.1 GCA_018812385.1 Pseudomonadota bacterium | reverse complement strand
TGGTCGATGGGCTTTAATTACAGGGGCATCAGCCGGTATTGGCAAAGCATTTGCAACTGTATTTGCCAGAAATGGGTTCAATCTTGTGCTTGTAGCCCGCCGGGAGGAGAAACTAAAAAGTCTTGCAGAGCAAATGGAAAAGCAAAAATACGGGCGTATAATAAACGTTGCAAAGGTGCTTACAACTATAATGGGAGGAGTTCCAAAATCATTTAAGTCATGGCTGGGGAAAAGGAGCCAATAAAATAAGATGGTACTTATAATACAAAAACACTTTAAGAATTGAATCGGGTCTTAACAACAAAAAAAATGGACATTAAACCAGGATTATATGAGCAACTTGTCACAAAACATTTGCAACAGGCTATGGAGCGGCTTGATCCTCCTTTGAAAGCAGTGTGCTCTAAACTTGATGGTGCAGAATACAAATTTTACAAATCATCCCAGACCGGAAACACCACTTTCCGTTAGTTCGCTTCTCACTGCTACATCAGGCGATCCTTCCCTGGTATCACAGCTTAAGCAGGAAATCCTCCATGCGGATAGAATTGACATCCTGGTCTCTTTTATCAAATGGAGTGGTATTCGAATTATCAAAGATGAACTGGAGGAATTTACCCAGCATGGGAAATTGAGGGTCATCACCACATCATATCTTGGGGCAACTGACCTGAAGGCGGTTCAACATATCTTAAACCTGCCCAATACAGAGGTAAAAGTATCCTTTGATACAAGGCGGACTCGGCTGCACGCAAAAGCATATATCTTCCAGCGGGAAAGTGGTTTTGGCAGCAGCTATATTGGTTCCTCGAATATTTCCAACCCTGCCATGACGGATGGGTTGGATATGATCAAAACCAGTTAGAAAATCTGCTGATCACAGGCGATGATATCCGCGCAAAATTAATTATTGAAAAGTCCCTGAAAATTCTGCTCGATATTCACCAGTCCAGGGGGATTTGCTTTTGTGTTTCCCAGAAGCATGCAACATATATGGCTGAGCAGTTTAGAAAATATAATATTTCAGCTCTGGCTCTCACTGCTCAGACTCCCGATACAATAAGGAAAAATGCCATTTCACAGCTTAAAAATGGTGAGATAAATTTTCTTTGTGTGGTGGATTTATTCAATGAGGGAATAGATATACCCCAGATCGATACCATCATGTTTCTGCGACCTACGGAAAGCTTAACTGTTTTTTTGCAGCAATTGGGACGGGGATTACGTCTCCATGAAGATAAGGATTATCTGACAATCCTTGACTTTATCGGGCAGGCGCATAAAAAATTCAATTATGAGATCAAATTTCGAGCCTTACTCGGACGGAGTTCAAAAAGCGTTGAACAAGAGATTAAATCCTCTTTTCCCTCTCTTCCTTCCGGTTGTGTCATTGAAATGGAAAGGCAGGCCCAGAGTTATGTACTGGATAACATAAGACAGGCACTTACCCATGCCAATAAACCGATCCTTGTTGGCCGGATTGCCTCGTTTGAAAATGAGACAGGGCTTAAATTAACCCTTGAAAATTTTATCGACCATCATCGCCTTGAGCTTGATGATATTTACAAAAAGTCTTCTTGGTCAAGACTTTGTATCCTGGCGGGTGTCAGAGAAGACTTTAATACGCCGGATGAGGCAATTTTAAGTAAGGGACTTCGCCGATTCTGCCACAACAATAGCAGTCCGCAACTTGTCAAACTCAAGTTTGTTTTGTCCGGCAACCACGGGAATTCCGTTTTAAGGGATCTGCCTGATGAGACAAGACTGCTGCTGACAATGTTCTGTTTTTCCATCTGGAACAATAAACCACCCGGGCAAAGTCTTGAGGAAAACATAGACAGATTAAAAAATAACCCTGCCCTTTTTGATGAAGCAGTTGAACTTATTTCCCTTCTTGCCAGAAGATCCGAAACCGTTGTCCATAAGGTGGATTTTCTTACAGAAAAAGATTACTCTCCCACAACCATGTATAAAGACTATGCTTTGGATGAAAATACGTTTCACTGGCAGTCCCAGAGCACAACCAGTGATACCTCTCCCACGGGTCAGCGATATATTCATCATCTGAAAAAAAAGAGCCATGTCTTTTTATTTGTCAGAGAACAAAAAAAGATAAACAATCTTGCCTGTCCATACAATTTTATAGGTCCGGCAACCTATGTCAGGCACTCGGGAAGCCGTCCCATGTCCATTGTCTGGCATCTTAAATATCCCATGCCCGCCAGACTGTTCAGATCAACAATGAGATTGGCAACTGCACAAAAGGGAATATTTTCGCTCTAAAATCCTGCAACCTAACTGGCTGAAGGGATGCTGGAAGGCGCAGGTCAAATAAGAATACAATTGGTGTAAAAAAATCATGACTCAACAGACAACAAAAATCCCCCTCTCTTCAATTATCCTTGATGAGGCGATTTATCCAAGAAAGGGGATTGATCACAGGCGTGTGGGTATATTTGCCGAAAACATCAGGGATGGTTTCACCTTTGATCCCATTGAGGTTGCACCCTGCCCTGACACGCCCGGTATATACCGTTTGCTGGATGGGGCGCACAGATGGAGCGCCTACAAATCAACTGGAGCGACAGAGGTTGACGTCGTCATAAAAGATCTGGATGGAAATGATCCCCTGCTGTATGCTGCAACAAAAGCCATTGGTCCGAGACAATTGACGAAAGATGAGGCAAGGGACACTGCCCGGCGCGCATATGCTGGGGAGTCAGGACCTGGGACAAATGGGAATGGA
>JAHJDU010000592.1 GCA_018812385.1 Pseudomonadota bacterium | reverse complement strand
TTTTGAATCAAAAACCTCTTTGATCATAAACCTGATATTTCTTATGCTGACAAATTTTGACATTTATATTCTCCTTTTTTATTTATTAACATTACTATCAAATCAAAAAACTCGACACAATAATTACTTCCAATTGAAAATTTTTTTTCTTTCAGCATAACATTTGCATTTTAAAATATTGTTTGTTATGAATACTGAGCTGAATTGAGAAAAATTACCTCCCTTTCCCTCTCATTCTGGTGATTTATTGAACATGTATAAGGGCAAGAATAAAAAGGATTATCTTGGAGTTGAATATGAAAATAAATCAGTCGGTCTGATCCACACGGATCTTAAATATTATCAATTGGGGATAATTTATTAACAAAAGGAGAATATCTATGAAGCGCATCAAATTAAGAGTTTGTTTTACCCTTTTTGTATTCATGTTTTCATTATTTTTGGGGGGCTATGCTTTTGCTGAGAAGCCCATTATTTTAGGGGCGCCCTTGTCTATGGCCTATGTTTACGGATGGGATGCGGAACGGGGCATGAAACTTGCCGTGGATGAAATCAACGCTGCGGGCGGTGTCAATGTAAATGGTAAAAAAAGACCCTTTAAGGTTGAAGTCATAGATACCCGGGACCTTGAACCTGGAGTGCCTGTGAGTGAAGCATTGATGGCAGTTGAAAGACTGATTTTAAACAAGAATGCTGATTTTATTGTAGGCGGGCCCAACAGATCAGAGGCTGCCCTTGCCGCCATGTCCTTATTATCCAAACATAAAAAAATATCCATCGTCACCAGTGGTGTGTTAACCCCTGCATATCATAAAACAGTGGAAAAAGAATATGACAAGTTTAAGTATTGTTTCAGGATTCACGGAGAAGCAGTCACCCTGATCGGAGAGATGATTGAAAACTTTGCAGACCTGAAAGAAAAGTATGGCTTAACCAAGGTGTTTATCATGGCCCAGGATGTATCCCATGCAAGGGGTGCAGCCGAAGTAATGGGAAAAGTGGCAGGTTCCAAGGGATTTGAGGTGACAGGCAGTGAAATCTTCCCCACAGGCACTTCAGACTTTTCCATGGCACTCTTAAAAGTCAAATCAACGGGTTCACAAATCATCAATATCTGGATGGATATGCCTGAAAGCGCTATTCTTCTAAAACAATGGTATGATCTTAAAATACCTGCCCTTCCCTTTGGTTCCACATTGGCTGCAGCTGAACAACCGGGTTTTTGGAAAGCCACAGACGGCAAGGGCGAGTATACACTGTGCAACGTTGTGAATGCCGGTAACGCACCCTCGGATGCCACCCCATGGACCATGAAATTTTACAATGCCTATGCTGAAAAATGGGGCGTTGAACCTGAAGGCCTTGGATCATCCAGCTCCTACATGGCTGTGTATGTGTTAAAAGATGCCATTGAAAGAGCCGGAACACTGGATTCAGACAAAATGGTAACTGCCCTTGAAGAAACAGATATAATGGGGGTTTACGGAAGACTCAGGTTTGATCCCAAAAGCCACCAGGTCATTGCTGCCAAAGATCCCAAAGACGGCGCTGTAGGTTCCATCCTCCAGTGGCAGGATGGCAAACGGGTTGTGGTATACCCGAAAAGCATTGCCAAAGGCAGTATTCAACTTCCGCCATGGATGGTTAAAAATTGATGATTAAAAATTAATTAAGTAAAACTGATTTTTTAAAATTACCTTGTTCAACACTTAATTTTGGGATTTTTTTATGGAAATTCTAGTTTATGGGACCATCAACTCTGTGTCCCTGGCGCTGATGGGCCTCGGCTTTGCCATGGTATATGGTATCAGCCGAGTGCCCAACTTTGCCCATGGGGCACTTTATGTTATCTGCGGGTTTGTCACCTGGACCTTATTTCATAAAATCGGACTGCCCTATTTCATCGCCATTATTCTTTCCCTATGTGTGAACGCAGGCTTGGGAATTCTCATGTATAGGTTTGTCCTAATACGGGTGAGGGGGATGAATATTTCCGAGATTATCGCTTCCTATGCCATCGGGCTTGCCATCCTTGAAGGCTTAAGGTTTGGAGGCTTTCGGGGAATGACCTATACATTGCCCGTGTTCATGGAAGGAAGCCTCATGATCGGCAACGTCCCCGTGGATTTTCACAGGCTTATCATGATGGTTATCGGCATTCTGCTTGTGGCAGGACTATGGTTGTTTACCCATTATACCAGGATCGGGCTTGCTTTACAGGGCATGGCCCAGGATGAACGGGCAGCGCTGATGCTGGGCATAGATTCGGATTTCATGGCCATGCTGGCCATGGGATTCGGGGCTGTACTCGCAGGCGTTGCCGCCACATTAATTTTGCCTCTTGGCAATATTGTGGTGGAATCAGGGTATCATGTTCTGATCATGTCCATTGCCGTTTGTATTGTTGGGGGACTGGGGTCCTGGATGGGAGCTTTTTTTGCCGCCTTTATCATCGGGTATGCCCAGATTCTGACTGTTGTCTTTATCGGGTCTCATTTTCAAATGGTTGTGGCCATTCTGGCCATTATCCTGACCCTGATCCTAAAACCGTCCGGCCTGTTCGGCCAGCAGAAAGAACTGGAAGAGAGGGTGTAAAAAGTGAGCACTCAAGAATCAAGAAAAGAAAGAATAGATCGAGGGATCAAAGTCAGATCGGACGGGCTTTATGCGTTAATGTCCTGGCGGGAACTTTCCTATTTGACCTTGCCCAGGTTTATTTTGATCGCAGGAATGCTGTCCCTTCCGTTTCTGATGCCAGACATGTACTGGCAGCGGGTCATATCAATTGTCTGTATTTATGCCATACTGGCCTTGAGTTTTGATTTTCTGGCCCATTATGTGGGGCTGGTCTCATTGGGAGGCGCCTTTTTCATTGGAACAGGGGGATATATTGCCGGGATCTTAAATTCTTATTTTTCAATCCCCCCGTTTCTCACAGTTCCCCTGGCTGCCATTATCGGGGGTGCTGTCTGCACACTGCTGCTCTTACCCTGCCTGCCCTTAAAAGGGGTGTACTTTGCAATTGTAACATTGATGTATCCTCTGTTTATGGCAAGGATCATTGAAGCTTTTAACATTTTCGGGGGCACTGACGGACTGGTAGGGATTGATAGTTTTGCTTCCGCCTTTGCAGAGCAGTATTTTGTGATCTGCATGGTGCTGATTTTTCTATTCGGCCTGAGGCGTTTTGTCACAACAGATCGGGGGCTGATCTTTACGGCCATCATGGACAATGACCAGGCAGTAAAGGCCTCGGGTATCAACATTACCCGATACAAGGCCCTGGCCGTATTCATCGCCTCAGCCATGGGATGCATGGCCGGGGCCTGTCTAACCCATATCTACATGTGGTCAGGCATCTCCCAGTTTGCCCTTGATTTTTCCATCCTGCCCATTGCAGCCACGGTCATCGGCGGGTCAGGAACCCTTGTGGGACCTATTTTAGGGTGTCTGATCCTGGTTCCTGTCTCCGAGCTTTTAAGGGATTTCGGAACATTGAGAATTGTATTTTATGCATCCATCCTTGTAGGATTCATCCTTTTCAAAAGTGGTGGTATCATGGAATTTGGACAAAGAAAATATGAACAGTTTGAACGGTGGACCAAGATATGATTAAAACAAGGACCCACAAATGACAAAAAGGTGGATAAAGACATGACAGATCCTATTCTAAGAATGGACCAACTCTCCAAGAGGTTTGGTGGTGTCCAGGCACTTAAGAATGTCAGCTTTGATGTTTTTCCCGGAGATGTCTTAGGCATTATCGGACCCAACGGATCAGGAAAAACCACCATTGTTAATTGCATTACAGGCTTTATCAAGCCCACCTCGGGCAAGGTTTTTTTTAAAAACAAAGATATTACGGGCAAACCACCACACAAGATTGCCGACATGGGAGTGACAAGAACCTTCCAGGTCATGCGCCCCTATTATAGCCTGCCTGCCTATAAAAACCTTGTGATCCCGCTGTTTTCCCCCCGGGCCAAGCGGACGGGGGGCTGGCGGGGTGGAGGGAACCTTGGCAACAGGCAGACCATTGCCATTGATATCCTGGAAGATATCGGGTTTGAAAGGGATTCTTATATTCCATTTAAAAAAACATCCACTCTGCCTACAGGCTACTTAAAAAGGCTGGAACTTGCCAGATGCCTTGCGCTCAAACCTGAGATCATTATCTGTGATGAAGTATTTTCAGGGCTTTCCATGAGTGAGATTGCATCCATGGTGCCCTTGATTGAACGGCTTCAGGACGAAGGCATTACCATTGTCATGATTGAGCACCGCTTAAGGGAATTATTTCAGGTGGCCAATCGTGTCATGGTCCTGAATTTCGGCGAAAAACTCATCGAAGGGAGCCCTGCTGAAGTCATGGCAGATAAAAAGGTCAAGGAAGCCTATTTTGGATCTGAAGAGGTTGAGGAGGTCATGACATATGCTTGAAGCCCGCGATTTAATGGTATTTTATGAGAACATGATCGCCCTGAACAATATCAGCATCAAATGTGATGAAAACCAGATCGTCGGTGTATTCGGGGCAAACTCTGCCGGCAAATCCACGCTCATGTATTCCTTATCCGGGATCATGCTGGATATCCGGAAAAAAGAATTAATGGCAGGGGGAGAACGGATTACCCTGAGAGGGGAAGTCATATTTCAGAACCAGAACATCATGGACCTTAAACCCAGCCTCAGGGCAAAGGCCGGGATTATTCTCTGTCCTGAAAGACGGCGGTTATTCAAGGAAAGCAGTGTGCTTGAAAACCTTCGTATCGGCGGGTATCTTGCCACCAAGGCCCAGGCAAAATACACCCTTGATTATGTTATGAACGTGTTCCCTGCCCTGCAGAAACTCAAGAACCGTCTGGGCGGATTTCTAAGCGGCGGGGAACAGCAGATGGTGGCCATTGGCAGAGCTTTGATGGCCCAACCCAAGGTCCTTTTGCTGGATGAACCACTTTTGGGCTTGAGCCCCTTGATGCAGGCCCACCTGATCAAAGCCACCAAGGTTATCCAGAAAGAAACCAGAATCTCCATTATCGTAGCAGAGCAGTATGCAAGACCCGTATTCCCCATTGTGGATTATGCCTATATCCTTGAAAACGGGGCAGCTGTCATGGAAGGAACACGGGACGAGCTCATGGATAATCCAGATGTAAAGTCTGCATATTTTGGTATTTCATAAATAAAGGAGTCATCCTAAATGACGAAGAATATCATACCACTTGAAAAGGAACTCTCCTTTTCAAGATTTGACATGATGAGTGAAAAATATCCTGGAAACACTGCTGTGCTGTACCTGGGCGAACATTTTACTTATAAACATCTGAAAAACTTAAGCGAACGATTTGCAGGAGGCCTGAGACAATTAGGGGTGCAAAAGGGCGACAAGGTTCTTCTTTATATCCCCAACTGCATCCAGTGGGTGGTTGCCTATCTTGGCATCCAGAAGGCAGGGGCAGTCCTGGTACCTGTTTCCCCGATTTATACCTCCCATGAAATCAAGTATATGATCAATAATTCAGGGGCCCAAACCATTATCTGCATGGATACCAATTTTGGTTATGTAAAAGAAATCTTTAAAAGTACACAGCTCAAACAGGCCATTGTTACAAATCTTGTTGACCTTCTGCCGGCATGGAAAAGGGGCCTGGGCCTTTTGTTTGACAAGGTTCCCAATGGCAGGGTGAATTATGACGAAAAAATTTTTTCCTTTAAATCCATCCTTAAAGCAGAGCCTTTGACAGAGGACGTAAAGATTGATCCTGCCACTGACCTGTCCTATATTCTTTACACTGGCGGCACTACGGGGTTTCCCAAAGGAGTACCTGGCAACCATATCGGCTCCACATCCTATATCAACGATGTAACTAATGACGTGGCAGGGGACCATTTAAAAGAAGGCACAGATGTCTATATTGCCGTTAATCCGCTTTTCCATATCATGGCCCTGGGGTTTTTCATGGCCATTGGTTTAAATAAGGGCAACATGGTCGTACTCATGCCACAGCCCCAGGTGGATGCAATTTTAGAGTCCATCGAAAGATATAAAGTCAGGTGGCTTTTAGGAGTTCCGGCCCTGTACCGGATGATCCTGGAAAATGACCGCCTTGACCAGTATGATCTGTCATCTTTGGTCTATTGTTTCTGCGGAGGGGATGTGCTGCCGGGTAAGGTCATGAATCGGTTCAAAGAAAAATATGATCTTCCCATATACCAGGTTTACGGCTCTACAGAAGTGGGTCACGTGACCTACAGCAGAATAGGTACTCCACCTTCTTCCGGTTCCATCGGGTATCCTTTGAAAAGCCGGGAATGTATTGTGGTGGACCCCGTTACACTGGAATGTGTTGAACAAGGTGAAAACGGTGAACTTTTTGTCACCTCGCCCTATGCCTTACAAGAGTATTATGAAAAACCTGATGAAACCCGGAAAACCTATGTAAAGGTCAATGACAAAATCTATTGCAGAATGGGCGATTATGTCTCTTGCAAACCTGATGGTGAGCTGATTTACATGGAAAGATCAGCTGATGTGATCAAGCACAAGGGGTACAGGGTATCGGCTTCTGAGATCGAAGCTGTGCTGCAGGATCATCCCACTGTTATTAATGCCTGTGTCATAGGAATTTCCGATGAAAAGGTGGGAGAACGTATCAAGGCCATTGTGGTGCTTAAGGAAGATGCAAGGGGTGTCGGTGGTGTTGAACTGATCCGGTGGTGCAGTGAAAGACTTGCTTCATACAAGGTTCCCGTTTATGTAGAGTTCAGGGATATGCTGCCCAAATCAAAAGTTGGCAAGCTCTTACGTCGTGAAGTCCGGGATGATGAGAGAAGGAAAACAGAAAAAAAAGCTTAAGTTATTATCGGGAAAATTGGCGGTTTCCGGTTGGGCACTAAATATAAAAAAGGAGAAACCAGATGGAGTTGTTTACTGCAATTCACACAAGACCAAGCTGCAGAGATTTTTTAGATGATGACATTGAAAAAGACCTTATTGAAAAAATCATTGAAGCAGGAATAATGGCTCCTTCGCCTTTGAACAGCCAGCCCTGGAATTTTATCGTGATTAAAAGCCCTACGGTTAAAGACCACCTGTTCGAGGATGCACAAAAATGCAAGGCAACGGCTGTTGAAATAAGCGGGTGGAAATGGCTTGAGACTTATTCTGTCAATTTTTTAAAAACAGCGCCGGTGATCATTGTTGTGACGGGAGATAAGACCAAATCCGGGGTAGACCAATTCAATGAGGACGGACCTGTGGCCTATCAGCATGCCTGTGCTGCCGCCATTCAAAACATGCTTTTGGCCGCACATGCGCTGGGGATTGGAAGTGTCTGGTTCACCCTGTTTGATAAAAACTCAGTCAAAGCGCTTTTAAATATTGATGACAATAAAGTTCCCCTGGCATTTGTCTGCCTGGGAAAACCTGCCGGAGAATCTGCCAAAACATCGCGCAAACCCCTTGCAAAAAAAACAATATTCATGGAATGACAACACATCACATAAACCCCACCTGAATCTGTATCGGGAGAAACACTTGGACAGCGAACATATCGTCAAACAGGTTGATATCACCAGGATTAAAAATAACAAAAAAATCCTGATGAAAGACAGCATTATTGATGAAGATATCCTGGAAATCTTTATCAATGGGAAAAAAGCTTTTCAGATGGTGTTCTCCATGACAAATACAAAGGCTCTTGCTGCAGGGTTTTTATTTACCCAGGGAATTATTCATAAAAAAACAGACATAAAGGCAATTGAGTTTTTTAAAGAAACAAAACAATGCCATATCACCCTGGACGAGCAGGCTGAAGAAAGATTAATCAAATTTACAAAGAGCCGTCACATCAAAGGATCATCCGGCGGCACACTGCTACAGGAACAGACAGAGCCTTTTTCATCCCAGCTCGCCCAGCCCGAAAATCTTTTCACCATCACTTATGATCAGGTTTTGTCTTTGATTCAACTGCACTGGGATCATTCAGAGCTGTTCCATGAGACCGGGGCCTTGCACAGCGCAGGCCTGTGCACTCCATTAAAAATTCTTTCCTATTATGAAGACATTGGCAGGCACAATGCCCTGGACAAGCTTGCCGGGGATATTCTTTTAAAGGGGATAGAGACCAAAGATAAGGTTGCAACCATCAGCTGCAGAATGTCTCTTGAAATTATCGGCAAAATAATTAAAACCGGCATTCCCATTGTGATTTCCAATGCTGCCCCTACCCTTTCCGCAGTTAAATTAGCAGAAAAAGCAGGACTGACCATTATTGGATTTGCAAGGAACAACCGGTTTAATATTTACACCCATGAAAAAAGAATTATTGAACCCACAGGGTAAAAACACAGGCACGAATAACACCTCCAAGGTACAATCAATACAGGGATCAATGTCCCGAACAGCTTTGATGTCATAGCCCTCTGCATGGAGATAATTTTCTATTCCTTTGCCAACGCCTACATCAATAAGGAACTTTAGCTCTATTGAATTCATGCGGAAACTTGTACTGGAAAAACTTGCTCTTCTTCTACCAAGCCGGTTGCATAGGCGAACACAGCTTGAAAATCTTTTTTCTCAAGCTCGGGATACTCCTCAAGCAGTTCATTTTCAGATATACCAGCTGAAAGTGCCCTGAGTATCTGCTCTACAGTGATTCGCATACCCCTTATAGTTGGTTTCCCAAGCATTATTTTTGGATTTATTGTTATCCTTGAAAGCAAATGTTCTGTTCTCTTCATGACATTATTCTCCCTTTTGCATAAAAGTCTTCCGCCACAATTCTGTTGACGTATTCTTTTAGTATCTTTAAGAATATCCCATACTTCCTGTTGAGTCAAAACTTTTATCAGTTATAACAACAAAAGACATTACCTGTTAATCTAAATTTGGCAATTAATCACTCAAGGTTAATTTCTGTATCCTCAAGAAGTTCGGTTCCGAAATTCTCTGCCTTGGGATAATACTTGAGTCTAATCCGTGGAATAATTTTTTTATATTATACACTATAATCTGTGAGAATGCCCAGTGACAGAGGCTGCGGGTCATAAAGTTGAATGAAAATCTCAAAGCTGAAAAAGCACTATATACAATATGTGTGGGTGTCCAGCTTTTGCCTGGGCTAAGTCTTTAAAATACCAGTACACGCCGATTATTTTCAGCCGAAACCCCATATAAATAGACATAGCCAACAGTTTTTAGATGCACCATCGTTCAACTTAATGATGTATAATTTTTCTTCTTGCATTATTTGATGTAAAATGATTATCTCTAATAAAGAGTATTTTTCACGGTTTAATTAGCTCCTGAAAAATGCCATTGAATTTGAAGGGCATATTATGGCTACTCAATATATCAATTTTTTTTCAGTATTTATTGTTGCTTTTTTTCTTTCAGCATTATTGGGTCGGAAAAACCCCATTATAGCTGCGACAGGCTTTTCTATATTTCTTACAATAACGGCCTTTTTTATAAACGAAATTAGTTTTGCATTAATTTTTTATATCGCGTTAGGACTCATAACCTGCTTTTCATGGTCTGTGTTTTTCAGATGGCTTTTGCTTAAAGACCGTATGGGCCAAAATGATACCAAAATTAAAATTCTTCTTGGTTTTAGCTCAGGTGGAAGCACAAGGAACGCAGCTATTATTTCTCGAAAAAGTAGTAGAGAGATTTAATCATTATACATTATCAACCCAATCCGGGGATCTATCCGACCATTTAACTCGGTAATATAAAAATTGACTGCAGACTTATGGTATAATCGCGCAGGAGTCAAATCCCCCAACTTACCGAGCGCTTCTTTCACCAATCCGGGCTTTTTGAATATT
>JAHJDU010000591.1 GCA_018812385.1 Pseudomonadota bacterium | reverse complement strand
TTGAAGCCTATCTTGAAGATGTAAAAACACGGGGGGATGAAGCCCTTGTTGAATACACCAGGAAATTTGATTCAAAAAAAATCACCATCGACTCTTTAAAGGTGACCCAAAAAGAGTTTGAAATTGCATTAAAAAGTGTTGATGCATCATTTTTAAAAGCCCTTGACCGATCTGTCAATCAAATTGAATGTTTTCATTCAAAACAAAAAGAAAACTCATGGATTGATACACCGAGAAACGGTGTCATGGTGGGACAACTTATCAAACCCGTTAATGCTGCAGGTATTTATGCACCAGGAGCCAAGGGAGGTAAAACCCCCTTGGTGTCATCTGTACTGATGGGAGGGATTCCTGCAAAAATCGCTGGTGTTTCTTCTATTAATCTTATGACCCCGCCCATGGAAAACGGTGAGATCAATCCCCATATTCTTGCTGCAGCCCAAAGGATCGGTATTACCTCTGTTTTTAAAGCAGGAAGCGCGTGGGCCATAGGCGCCCTGGCCTATGGAACCCAGAGTGTTCCAAAAGTAGATGTGATTGTTGGTCCCGGAAATATCTATGTGACACTGGCTAAAAAAATTGTTGCAGGCATAGTAGGAATTGATATGATTGCAGGCCCCAGTGAAATACTGATCATTGCAGATAAACACGCAAACCCAGAATTTCTGGCAGCAGATCTTCTGTCCCAGGCAGAACATGATATCATGGCATCTTCCATGCTTGTGACAGATTCTGAAGACCTTGCAAAAGATACCATTGCCGCCCTGGAAAAACAGATTGAACAATTGCCCAGAAAAGAGATTGCAAAGCAGTCAATTAAAAATTTCGGTGCCGTCATGCTGGTGCCGGACATTGAAACCGGGATTGAACTTTCAAACCGTCTTGCACCGGAACACCTTGAGCTGATCGTCAAGGAACCATTTGATTATATCGACCTTATACAGAATGCCGGTGCCTTGTTTATAGGCTCGTATACACCTGAACCCATGGGAGATTATATTGCAGGACCCAACCATGTCCTGCCCACTGCCGGAACAGCAAGATTTTCTTCTGCATTAAGTGTTGGCCATTTTACAAAAAAAACCAGTTTGATTCATTATTCAAAAGCGGCTTTTATAAAGGAAGCCGATGATGTTATCCTTTTGGCTGAGACCGAAGGGCTGATGGCCCATGCCAATTGCGTAAAAATCAGAAAATAACAATTTTTTATTACATAATTTTATGTATTGACTAACACCTTGATTTTAATATATAAATAATGTTTATTTTAAATCTTGCTAATAATTTTAAGTATAAAGAAAACATAATGCAGACCATTCGAGGATTTAGAGATATACTGCCGGAGCAGATTTCCCTCTGGCAGAAAGTAGAAAAAGAGGCAATACTATTATTTGAAGCATTTGGGTTTAAGGAAATCAGGATTCCCATCCTTGAAAAAACAGAACTTTTTGCCAGAAGTATCGGAGAAGTAACCGATATTGTAGAAAAAGAGATGTATACCTTTGAGGATCGCAAGGGAGACAAACTGACCCTAAGACCGGAAGCCACTGCTTCCATTGTCAGGTCTTACATCCAGCATAAAATGTATACAATAGATCCTGTCAGAAAATTTTACATGATCGGCCCCATGTTCAGACGTGAAAGACCCCAAAAAGGAAGATACCGTCAATTCTATCAAATTGATGCAGAAGTTTTTGGCATTGAATCCGCCTATATCGACAGTCAATTGATTTTTCTGTTAAACGAATTGTTTAAACGCCTTGGACTGACCGGACTTTCAGCACATATAAATTCCCTTGGATGCCCTGAATGCAGACCATCCTTTCAAAAAGCACTTTTGGATTTTATTGAATCAAAAAAAGACAGGCTTTGTGAAAACTGCTTAAGAAGGATGGATAAAAATCCCTTAAGAATCCTTGACTGCAAAATAGCAGATTGTAGAAAAGCGCTTGCCAATGCCCCTGCAACCCTGGACTATCTCTGCAATGACTGTTCAGACCATTTTGATATAGTAAAAACAACTCTTGAAAAACAAGGCCTTGACTTTATTGTGGACAAATCCCTGGTGCGCGGCCTGGATTACTATACCCGGACTGCCTGGGAAATTCAGACAACCGCTCTTGGCGCACAAAGTGCTATTGCCGGCGGCGGGCGATATGACGGTCTTGTCAAGGAACTTGGCGGACCCCAAACACCTGCAATTGGATTTGCCATTGGCTTTGACCGGCTGGTGGAGGTCATGGAGCAGATTGATAAAACACCGGAAGACCGCCCCCTTGATCTGTTTATCGTCTCTTTAGGGGATGCTGCCATGGAAAAAGGCTACCACTGGTCCTGTGAGCTGAACCAGGCCGGCATTCGCACAGAGATGGATTTCAGGGGAAAAAGCATGAAATCCCTTATGAAACGGGCAGATAAACTGAGTGCCCAATATGTATTGATCGCAGGGGAAAATGAGCTTATGGAAAATGCTATTGTACTACGAAACATGAATACCAAAGAGCAGGTATCTCTCGCCATGGAAAACCTGGTTCCTGAACTGATCAAGATATGCAAAAATAATATAGAGGAAATACTACGTGACTGATTCACTAGGAGATTTAAAAAGGACACATCATTGTTGCCAGTTAAGGGACACGGATATTAATAAGGAAGTTGTTTTAATGGGCTGGGTCCAGCACCGCCGTGACCATGGAGGGGTAATCTTTATAGATTTAAGGGACAAAGAAGGTATCACCCAGATTGTTTTTAACCCGGAAAATTCAAAAGCAGTTCATGAAAAGGCCCAGGAAATCAGGAACGAATATGTCCTTGGTGTTAAAGGAAAAGTTATTTCCCGCCCCGATGATATGCTCAACCCGAATATGAAAACCGGTGCCATTGAAGTGTTGATAGACGAACTGAGTATTTTTTCCAGGGCCAAAACCCCGGCATTCCCCATTGACGACCGGGTGGAAGCATCGGAATCCATTAGGTTGCAATACAGATATCTGGATTTAAGACGGCCCCAGCTGAAAAACAATCTTCTGGCAAGACATAAGGCCACAATGGCGGTAAGGAACTATCTTGACAATAAAGGGTTTGTGGATATTGAAACACCCTTTTTAACCAAAAGTACACCTGAGGGTGCAAGGGATTACCTGGTTCCGTCCAGGGTCAACCCGGGTAACTTTTATGCACTCCCACAATCTCCCCAGCTTTTTAAACAATTATTAATGATTGCAGGATTTGATAGGTATTACCAGATTGTCAAATGTTTCAGGGACGAAGACTTAAGAGCAGACCGACAGCCCGAGTTTACCCAGATAGATATGGAGCTTTCTTTCATTAATGAACAGGGGGTTATGGAAATCGCAGAAGGCATGATTGTCGCTATTTTCAAAAAAGTACTTGATATTGACCTTGTCATCCCTTTTCCTAAGATCACCTATGATGAAGCCATGTCAAAATTTGGTCTGGACAGGCCAGACTTAAGATTTGGCCTGGAATTGTGTGACGTCTCCGATATTGTAAAAGATGCCGGATTCAAAGTGTTTGCAAATGTAGTAAAAAATGGCGGTCTTGTTAAAGCCATTAATGCAAAGGGATGTTCCTCTTTTACCAGAAAACAGATTGACGAGCTCACTGCTTTTGCAGCTGTTTATAAAGCAAAGGGTCTTGCCTGGATAAAGATCAAAGAAAATGAATGGCAGTCTCCCATTGCCAAATTCTTTACAGACCAGGAAAAAGATGCTTTAAGGAAGCGCCTTGACCTTGAACCCGGGGATATTGTTTTCTTTGTGGCAGACCAGCCAAAAATCACCAATGAGGCCCTTGGCCAGCTGAGAAATGAACTGGCAAGACGGCTTGGACTGATTTTGGATGACACCTATGAATTTACCTGGGTGACCCATTTTCCGCTGCTGGATTATGATGAAACAGAAAAACGCTATCAGGCCCTGCATCATCCTTTTACCGCACCCCTTGAGGAAGATATTGAAAAACTTTCTTTTGATCCTCTTGCCGTCAAATCAAGGGCCTATGACCTGGTGTTGAACGGAATTGAAATCGGTGGCGGAAGTATTCGTATTCATTCCACAGAACTTCAGGAAAAAGTATTAAACTGCCTTGGAATTGATGAAACCGAAGCCTATGAAAAATTTGGATTTCTTTTAAATGCCCTGTCCTCTGGGGCGCCGCCCCACGGTGGAATCGCTTTCGGACTGGACCGGCTTATGATGCTTGTATGCCGCGAAGATTCCATCAGAAACGTCATTGCATTTCCAAAAACACAGAAAGCAACCTGTCTTTTGACTGACGCGCCCTCAAAAGCATCAACAGCACAACTTCAGGAACTTGCAATCAAAATATCCAAAATAGAAGAATAAGGATTTTTATAAAAATCAAAGCACCAAAACAAGCCTGCGGCCTCTTGTTCTGGTGCTTTGAGAGAATTCAAGGCGGGCAAGCCTGAGAACCACTGCCTGAAGGGACTTTAGAAAATTTACAAGAATAAAATTTCTCTTAATTTATGCGACAATTCAATGGCATTATAAGGTTTTAAAAGATAACCTTTGCATCCTTGCCTGAGCATCTCCTGAGCCTTTTCATCAATGGAATAACCCGTTGAAAGCAGCACCTTAATATCAGGATTTATTTTTTTAAGTTCCAAAAATGTGTCAAGCCCATTCATCTCCGGCATGATCATATCAAGAATAACAAGGCTGATTCTGTCTTTTTTCTTTTTATAAATGTGAAGCGCCTTTTTACCGGAAGCAGCAGTTATAACACTATACCCCAAAGATTTGCAGAATTTGCGCCCGATCGTTAGAATTTTTTCATCATCATCCACTAAAAGTACGGATTCCATCCATAAACCCAGCTTTTCATTTCCTGCCGTGATAGCAAGGTCTTCTGTGGTTTCCTTTAAAGGTAAAATAATGGAAAAAGAAGTTCCAGTGTTTGGAGAACTCCATACATCAATGACCCCATTATGATTCTCAACGATTTCCCTTGCAAATGTTAACCCCAGTCCTTTTTTCTCAGAAGGGCGGCCATGGTCTGCAGAATAAAAAGGCTTGAAAATACTCTCCAATACCTCTTTTTTCATTCCGATCCCCGTATCTATTATGGTAATTTTTACAAAAAATCCTGTATGCAGCCCGTAAGCAGCTGCAGTTCCGTTTAAAATAACTGCTGATTCAGTTACAATGGAAAGCTTTCCGCCTTTTGGCATGGCATGCAATGCATTATCTATAATACTCATCAATACCTGGTTAATTTTATCAGGATCAGCTTCAACAATCAGGGCTTTTGGGTCAAGATCCATATCCAGAACAATTTTCTTGCCCTTGATATCAAGGTTTTCCACGGCGTTTTTAACCAGCCGGTTTATATCAATGGAGCTTGTATAGTATTCATTCATTTTTGCGAAACAAAGCAATAAATTCGCCATTTCAGATCCTTTATCAATACAACGGATGATTTCCTTAATGTCTCGATAAAGTGGATCAGACGATTTTACACGCTTCATCATCAGCGATGCTCTGTCTTTAATTGTTGCTAAAAGAGTATTAAAATCATGGGCGATTCCGCCAGTAAGAGCTTCCGCCGCATCAGGGGCCTCATTTTTTAATTGAACATGCTCCATTGGTATACCTTCTCTTAAACTCAATTAATCTTAGGTATTCACCCAGATAAAGCATTAATATAATAAAAATACCAGAGTATTTCAATTAGGGTAAACCCTGAATTTTGAAAAAAAATAGCGTTTTTTTACTCCAGGAAAACAATTCCTTCTTTAATTGCAAATTTTGTGAGGCCTGCAATACTGAAAATATTGAGTTTTTTCATGATACTTCTACGGTGGGATTCTATCGTTTTGATACTGACGTCAAGTTTTTCAGCAATCTCCCTGGTTTTTTTTCCTTCTGCAACCTGCTGAAGAACCTGGCGTTCTTTTTTTGAAATTTTATTGAATTTTAGTATGTCGCCACTGAATTTAATTGTATTTCCCTGGCTGTCGACATACATCCCGGCAATGGAGGGCGTTAAATAAAAATTCCCTTTGTTGACTTCCTGTACGGCATTATACAATTCATCAAAGGCTCTTTCTTTTAGAACGTATCCTGATGCACCGGATGCAATCATTTTATCTACAATTTTTTTATTGGAATGCATGGAAAGAGCAATAACCTTGGTTTTTGGAACTTTCTTACGGATGACTGCAGTGGCTTCCACGCCATTGAGATCCGGCATTGAAATATCCATCAGCACAATATCAGGCTGATACCTTATTGCAAAATCTACGGCTTCACGGCCATTCTTGGCAATCGCAATGACATCCATCCCCTTTTTTTCAAAAAGACTTTTCAATCCTTCTCTAATAATGGCATGATCATCTGCTATGATTACCCTGGTTTTCATATTCCCCACTGATGATTTTATTTTGTTGGACAAAATTGTATCCTGCTAATCCATTAAAATCAAACAATAATTGATATTTGTCTCTCCCCCTATAATTCCTATTTTTAAAAAAGAAGCCTAACCCGCAATAAAAAAGGCTGAAAACAAACATTACCGCCTTTTTCATTGCTCAAAAGACTGAATACTGATACATAATCAACTGGAGGAAAACAATGTTAGCATTAATGAAAAAAATATATAGAGGTTATTCCGGTGACAAAATCATATAAACTTGTCGGCCGGGAGTTTCAGCAGGAAAACACCCACATAAAAGTTGGCGATGCTGTTTTCGGCAATGGTAGCTTTCCTGTAATTGCCGGCCCCTGTGCCGTGGAAAGCGAAAAACAGGTTCTATCTATTGCAAACTCTGTTAAAAATGCCGGTGCAAAAGTATTCAGAGGAGGGGCTTTTAAGCCAAGGACTTCTCCATATTCTTTCCAGGGGCTTGGGAAAAAAGGCCTCATCTTTTTAGCAAAAGTGCGGGAAGAAACCGGATTACCCATTGCAACGGAAGCTATGGATGTTGAAACTTTTGATCTTGTTGAAGAATATGCTGATGTTATCCAGATCGGTAGTCGAAACATGCAGAATTTCAGTCTTTTAAGACGCGCTGGAAATTCTGACAGACCTGTTATTTTAAAAAGAGGGATGTCTGCCACTCTTTCCGAATGGCTCATGGCAGCTGAATATATCCTGGAACAAGGCAATACCAATGTCATTCTTTGTGAAAGAGGGATAAGAACCTTTGTAAGACACAGCAGAAACACCTTGGATTTTTCTGTTGTGCCGGCAGTTAAAAAAGAAAGCCACCTCCCCGTCATTGTTGATCCCAGCCATGCAGCCGGCATCAGGGATCAGATCATATCCCTTGCTTATGCTTCAGCAGCTTTAGGTGCGGATGGAGTGATGATTGAAGTTCACAATCATCCGGAAGAAGCTCTGAGCGATGGCGCACAGTCCTTATATCCAGATCAGTTTTTTACCGCTATGGAAAAAATGACCGCCATCCATGCAATTATCGGTAAAAAACAATGAAGACATTCCATATTAATGGTGGATATGGGCATTCTTCCATTTATGTGGGAGAGCGCCTGAAAAACCTGGAAAATTATCTGCCTGACTCCCAAGCCATTATCATCACAGATGAAAATATAAAAAAATATTATCAAAAAGAATTTCCAAACGTTCCAGTCATCACCATTGGAACTGGAGAAGGTATTAAAACCCTTGCCACTATTGAAACCATATTAAAAAAACTTATCCATTTTTCCTGTGATCGCTCAAGCTTTATTGTAGGAATCGGCGGTGGCATTGTCTGTGATATTGCAGGATTTGCAGCCTCCACCTTTCTAAGAGGGGTAAACTTCGGGTTTGTGTCCACCTCTCTTTTGTCCCAGGTGGATGCCAGTGTAGGCGGAAAAAATGGGGTTAATCTGGATTCCTATAAAAATATGATTGGCGTTTTTAACCAGCCCGAATTTGTCATTTGTGATCTTGATCTTTTAAACACCCTGCCCAAAAAAGAAATTTCAAATGGTCTTGCCGAAATCGTCAAACACGCACTGATTTCAGATGCAGACATGTTTGCTTTTATTGAAAAAAACAAACAAAAAGCCCTTGCTCTTGATTATGATACCATTTTCAGGCTTGTCACAGATTCCGTAAAAATCAAATCACAAGTGGTCCAAAAAGATGAAAAAGAGTCCAATGAAAGAAGAAAGCTTAATTTCGGCCACACCATTGGCCACGCCATTGAAAAAATTGAAAAAGCAGGACACGGCAGAGCTGTTGCCATGGGAATGGTTGCTGCTGCCAAATTTTCACAAGCAAGGCATCTGATAAACCAGAAAGACGTTTCAAGAATCTGTTCTCTTTTAACTGATCTTAACCTTCCTACAGCACTTGAGTATAATGCAAAAGAGATTATCCGCGCAGCCGGTAAAGACAAAAAAAAGCAGGGCAGCGATCTTTTTTACATTTTCCTTGAACAAATTGGAAAAGCAAGGGTTGAAAAAATCAGCTTTGATGAAATGAATACCTTCATAGCTTCGGTCTTTATTGGAGAAAGACAAGGCAAGAAAGAAATCTGCGGATAACAAATTTAATCTCTTTAAAAAAATGGTGGGGTATAGTATTATTATTGTATATTCAAGGGCAGCTGAATATCAATTTGAGTTC
>JAHJDU010000590.1 GCA_018812385.1 Pseudomonadota bacterium | reverse complement strand
CATCACCATAAGCGATGGCAATAGCAATTTTTTTGTTGAACGGGTTGTCTCCATATTTGGATAAGGCAAAACACCTATCCAACCAAAGCTTGGTTTGAGTGGACATATTAAACCAATGCACTGGTGTGGCAATTACCCAGGAATCAGCTTCAATCAGTTTAGGAAAGATCTCTTGCATATCATCTTTTATAGCGCAACCTTTACTGTCCGGCTTTTGACAGCTCCAACAAGCTTGGCAGGCTTTTATGTCCATCCCCTGAATGAAAAGTGATTCGACTGCAGCACCAACAGACTCAGCACCGGCGGCTATTTCTCTTGCCAGAATGGCACTGTTCCCGTTTTTCCGTGGACTTCCCAAAAGAACAAGTACTTTATGCTGTTTTTTCTTATTCGACATTTAATGTCTCCTTACTGATTTCTATTGTTCAAATCTAAACAATTCGACTTATTTTCCATTATATCATTCGTAGTTTTTTGTATCAACTCCAACAATGATTTTCAAAAGAATTAATTTGATCGAGCAATGGATATTTCCAGGCTCAAGACTAATTATCCGAAGGTGGAGTATTCAGAGGCCAAAATTGTCATGAATATAAAAAATATACGTTACAGGAGTTTAGATTGAAAAGTTTTCTGATCAATGCAAATATTGATAAAATGCAATTAATCTTCATTTGAAAGGAAAAATACTATGGATGAAAATCAGGTTGTTTGGAATGAAAAGGTAGCTAAAAAAATAATAAAAAGATTGGAACAGCGACGTATGGAGGGTAGTTATGCTGCGACTGCTTCCCAGGCTAAAGATGAAGTCATCGCCATGATTACACCAGGAGCATCGGTATTTCGATGCGGAACCATGACCGCAACATATGCTGGACTCTGGGAGTCTATTGCCGAATTGCCAGAGGTCCAACTTATTGATCCATATGAACCGGGAATAGCGCCTGAAGAAGGCCTATCACGTCGACAACAAGGGATGACTGCTGATTTTATGATTGCAAGCTCTAATTCGATCACATTAGATGGGAAATTAGTCAACCTTGACGGCATGGGCAATCGCGTGGCTGCAATGGCTTTCGGACCCAAAAAGGTTATTTTAATGGTCGGTATGAATAAAGTAGCTCCTGATCTTGAATCCGCCATGGCTAGAGTCAAACACTATGCTGCACCGATTAATAATATTCGTTATGGTTTGAAAAATCCATGTGTCGAAACCGGTTTGTGTAATGACTGCAAGACCCCCACTCGCATTTGTAACATGTGGAGTATCATCGAAGGCCATATGATCGGAAAGCGGATACATGTGAAGCTGATCGGTGAATTTGTGGGATATTAGCAGGTTAGAGACTTTTTCGACTATTAATCAAAGAGTCAAGTATAATTATCCCAGTGCTGATTATTGAAAATCCAGAATAGTAAAGAATATCAAAACAATACATCATTAAAATTCTGGTAAAAAAGAATCCGGGCCAACTCCAATAAAGCGGGATGGAACTTTGATTCATTTTATGATTCCCTTTCCCAATATAAGGAGATCCGAAGTAATTCCCATAATGAGATAGTTTTAAGTTTTAATAAATTCTGTGAAAAAACTATACAATTTTCACCAGGAAACATAAGATGATAAATAAAAAGTAATGGCAGGGGAAAAAATGATCGAGAAAGTTAATTATGAAAAATTTGAAAAAGAGATCAAGATCCTGAAAAATCGGATCAGAGAACTTGAGCTAAATCAAGGATCACTTAAAGAATCTGAAAAACGATACCGGACCTTATTGGACTTTGCACCCTATCCTGTTGCAACTTTTACACTGAAAGGTGAAATTTCATACCTGAACCCGGCATTTACCGAAGTTTTCGGGTGGACGTTAGAGGAAATGAAAAACGGGAAAGCCTCTTTTGTTCCACCAGGACTTGCACCGGAAACATCTGAAAAGCTCAGAGAACTGTTTAAAGAAAGAATTGTTACTCGGTATGTAACAAAGCGCTTGTCAAAGGATGGCCGTATCCTGGACGTAATAGCGAGGGGAGCTGTTTTTTCAAAATCAGAAATGGGACTAGCCGGAGAGCTTGTTATATTCAGGGATATTACAAAAGAAACACGGACAGCAAAAAGCAACGAAACCATGCTCAGGATTAGCATGGCACTTCCCCAGTATCCCGACCTGGAAGATCTGCTGGATTACATCACCAATGAGATCAAGCGCCTGCTCGACACCCAGGGGGCACTTGTCATCCTTCTGGATGAAGAGACAAAGGAGTTCTTTTTCCCGGGTGCGGCAGATGATGATAAAATCACAAAAAGAAAAGTAAAAGAAATCAGATTGCCCATGGACAGCATGGCATCCGGCAAAGTGATTAGAACAGGCAGGCCGGTGATTGTTAACGACAGAACTGAGGCGTCCGGGTTATATCCATTAAGAGATGAGAAGTTTGGATATACTTTTGATAACTATGTGCTGGTGCCTATTTACAGCAGCGACCGTATAATAGGTGTCTTGGCAGCATTTAATAAAATGCAGGGCATTTTTGAGCAGTCGGATATGCAGCTTTTGGAAATGGTGGCCGGTACTGTGGGGTTGTCCATTGAAAATGCTCGCTTTTCAGATGAATTAAAACTGTCATACAAGGAACTTGCAAGCCTTGACAGGGCAAAAACAAAGGCAATAAATCATCTTTCTCATGAATTGAAAACACCAGTTTCGGTATTTAGTGGAACATTGAATATCCTTGCAAAAAAATTAGGACAACTACCAGATGATACCTGGAAGAGATCTATTGCCAGGGCGCAAAGGAATGTTGAACGGATAAAACGGCTTCAGAATGAGATCAATGACATTATCCTGGAAAAAGACGGTGGGACAAATGAATTTATTCTATACCTTGTGGAACAATGTACTGATCTGCTTGAAAGTGTCCTGGAAGAAAAAGCAGGTGATACACCGGTGATTGAAAGTATTAGAAAACGGATTAATAACATATTTGACATCAAAGAAACTGAACCAGAAGCTATACAGCTTGATAAATTTGTCAGTCAGTGCATTGAAGGATTGAAACCTGAATTTAGCCATCGAAACCTGAATATAGATCAAAATTTGAAGTCTACTCCGGAAATATCCATACCTGTTGTTCCATTGAAGAAGGTGATAAAAGGCCTGATCAAAAATGCTATTGAAAACACGCCGGATCAAGGCAGAATAGAAATAACGGTTTCTAAGGCTGAATCCGGTGTCAAGTTTGCTGTTAAAGATTTTGGAGTCGGAATAAAAAAAAATCAGCAGCAAAAAATTTTTGAAGGCTTTTTTACAACTCAGGAAACATCAACCTATTCTTCTAAAGAACCGTTTGATTTTAATGCCGGAGGAAGGGGGGGTGATCTTTTACGCATGAAAATATTTTCAAAACGCTATGACTTTGATATTGGAATCACATCTTCTAAGTGCAGGTTTCTTCTGGGAAAAGATGATATCTGTCCCGGAAAGATTGAAGCCTGTAGTTTCTGCAGAGATCATAATGATTGTTATCAATCAGGTGGATCTGAATTTTCTATAATGTTCAAAACCATGTGATGAATATTTACATCAACATTGATTTTTGTTTCTCTTTTTTACAAATCGCCAAGATAGAAAAGAGTTGGCGATGTTTATCTATAAAGGGTTTGAATTAAAATTTTAAGCCGGCTACTGGCAATCGTAAGACTCAGTTAAGACAAGACTTGGGCAATATCATATCTGGTATATGAAGTTTTTAACTTTAAGATTTTAATTCAATTGGCCCTGAAATGTAGCCTCAAGCCATTCTTTCAGATTAAAGTGTAATATATCGAGTTTAATGC
This sequence comes from Pseudomonadota bacterium, assembly GCA_018812385.1. GTDB lineage: Bacteria > Desulfobacterota > Desulfobacteria > Desulfobacterales > Desulfobacteraceae > Desulfobacula. The sequence continues at coordinate 6,560 of JAHJDU010000590.1, read as the reverse complement.
CTTGATCACACTCAATGATAATTAGCCCTATGCGGAGTATCCAGGGGTCGAAATTGTCATGGATATAGAAAATATACGTTACCGGAATTTTGATCAAAAATTCTTCTGATCGATGCAAGTTAGGTTGAGTTTCTGTTCTGCGAAAAGTCTAAGAACGCCGTGGGGGATATTACCGATTAAAATACCTATGATTTCTACCAAACTTTGATCAAGGCCTTCACCGAAACTACCATGAGGAGTGGGTTTTATTTGAATTTTATGCATGAAAAAAAGTGTTGGAGTTGATAAGATTTCCCGAGAGATAATTCGGCTCGGCCGCAATTGGAAACTGAATACTGCCCATGTGTATAAAAACACACAAATGTGTTGACATACACATAAAACTGAGATATGTCACAATGAACAAGACCTCTTTTTATAGGGAAAGTGGCCTTTTTATATAATTTCAATTTAATTGAAGAGCGACACACCAAATCTTTTATGTGTCGCAAAACTGCGAGGGCAGAAAAAAAAGGGAGGAGCAAATGGCATTTAAAAAAACCGAAAGAGGATTAATTTTTTATGAAGAAAGCCAAAATTGTACGTCTCCTGAAAAAGGCAGGCTATGAAGAAGTTCATGGATCAAAACACGACATGTTCAGAAAAGATGGGTGTCCGCCAATAGCAGTGCCTCGTCATAATGAGATCCCGGAAGGGACCGCCAGAAAGATATTAAAACAGGCGGGTGTAGAGAGCTAATATGAAAGGAGTATAACAATGTCCGAAAAGGCCATAGCCAAAGGGTATTATGCTGTATTTGAATACTCTTCCGGAGCTGTAGAAGTTGAATTCCCCGGACTTCCCGGGTGTGTAACCTTTGGCCATGATATGGAAGAAGCGTATGATTCAGCCATTGATGTTTTAGCTGGATGGATTGAATTAGCTGATGACGAATATATACCGGAAAAAAATTTAACGTTTGAAGAAGTTCGGGAACAATTTCCTGATAGAGAAATTATGAAAATTCCGGTAGACATAAGTATAATGAAAAAGTACGAAGAAAAACAAAGATTCAATGCCAGTTTCCCAAAATCAGTCCTTGAAAAAGTTGATACATTTGCCAAGGAAAAGGGCTGGAACAGATCACAATTTTTAATAAGAGCCTCAGAAAAATTAATCTCCGAAAATTCAATCTAACAATTTTATTCATACAAAAATGATGCTCAGGTTTTAATGGCTTGAACGTTATTAATTTTCATTCCAATAATCAGGGTTTTCCCGGTAAGCTTTCAGGAAAATTAACCCAAATACGTTTTGATATAACCATATTGCTTTGTACTAGTTTAAACGAAACCATATCTGACCAAAAAATTGACACTTTGGATATTAAAATAATTTTAATGAAGCTGATTGTGATGAAAAATCACGCCCAGAAGATACGTGAAGTCCTGAATGGCGCTAAAGGCAAGACTCAAGTATTATTATCCTATTCTTCACCTTCACCGGACTTTCAAGTATCAAGAATATCAATTGTAACCTTGAGCATTCTGGGCAAAAAAAATTTTTATTTTTCGACTGGAAAATTTCTTTAGCAAGGGTGAGCAACATAAATCCAGTGTTTTTTTGAAAATTTATTGATCTTGACTTTAGCCAGAACTAAACACCCCGAATTCTGTTACCATGATGATAGTCAGATTATTGTAAATATACTGGCCCTCAGGACCAGGCTTTTCACATTTGGTACTTGACGGTAGGCAAAACACCCCTTGAAAGGGTGCATAAATTGCTGTCAAAGTTAGATTCTATAGGGGTTAGCAAAGATAGGGGCTCCCTGGTTTCCAAGGCAGCAGATGACCTGTTCCATAAATTTATGGAACAGGTAGAGTTAATTTTCAAAAACTTGCCTAAACCATTGAAATGGCGGTCTTTTTTGACGCACGACCTGATTTTATTAATCGACATTCCCTTAAAAGTTCAAAAAGCATCGGTAAAACTTGACTTGAACAAAGCACAAACCAAAGCGCTTGCAAGGCTTGAACAGGTATCTGACAGGGCTTTTCACGATGTCACCCAGAAACCTGCGGATGGAAGATGACGCATTTAATGGACTGTCCCCTGTCAACGGAAAGGTTTACCGGAAATATGGTAAACAGAATGCATGAAAAAAGAACCCCGGGTATTTTTTATTCAGACTGGCATGAATTAATTAGCCAAATAAAAAAATCATTTGCAAAACAGCCCCTAATTTGATTTAATTCACGTTTTAGATTTACTTAGGACTTTAGAATTAAAGGAAAAATGCTTGGACATTGATATTAAAGGGATTGTGATCATTTCAGGCAACTATGGCAGCGGCAAATCTGAAATCGCGGTAAACCTTGCGGCAAAATCCAGGCTAAAAGGGATGGAAGTTAAAATTACGGACCTTGATCTTGTCAATCCCTATTTCAGATCAAGGGAAGCAAGGGTTGCCCTGGAAAAACTTGGTGTTAAAGTGGTACTGCCCGACCGTCAATACATGCATGCTGACCTGCCCATTCTCTCCCCTGCTGTGGCAGGCATGATCCAGCAGCCCTCTGAACTGACCATCCTGGATGTTGGTGGCGATGACGTGGGTGTGACTGTACTGGCAGCCCTTGAAAATTATTTAAAACAAAAAACAGTCCATATGCTCCAGGTAATAAACCTGTTCAGACCAAATACTGGAACCGTTGAGGGCTGTCTTAAAATAAAGCAGGAGATTGAAGCATCTTCAAAAATGAAAATCACAGGACTTGTGTCCAATGCCAACCTCATTGATGAAACCACACCAGAACACATTTACAAGGGATATGATCTTGTCATGGAGGTGGCAAAAGCCACGGGTCTGAAAATTGAATTTATAACGGCTTCATCCCAGATGTTACCACAACTTGACATGGACCGGTTTCATTGTCCGGTATTGACCATTGACAGGACCTTGGTACCACCCTGGAAAAAGCCTTTGATAATTTAAGGAGTATTTTAAATGGCGTACGAACATATTATTGATTCTGATCGGTGCAAGGGATGCGGGCTGTGTGTCAACTTTTGCCCCAAAAAAGTCCTTGAGATCACGGATAAGGTAAATGCAAAAGGACATTTTCCAGTCTTTCAGGCAAGACCTGAAGATTGTATTCACTGCACCATGTGCTGTATCATGTGCCCGGATGTAGCCATCAGTATTGTTGAAACCAAGACAGCAGACGTAAATTAAAGGATAAATATAATGGCAAAAGTTTTAATGAAAGGAAATGAAGCAATAGCTGAAGCAGCCATCAGAGCAGGCTGTATAAATTATTTTGCATATCCTATCACCCCCCAGTCTGAAGTTGCCGAATACCTGGTAAAAAGACTGCCCGAAGAGGGCGGGGTTTTCCTCCAGGGAGAAAGTGAAGTGGCCGTAGGGTATATGATCTTTGGTGCAGCAGCGGCAGGGGAACGTGTCATGACAACCTCTTCTTCCCCTGGTATCAGCCTTATGAGCGAGGCCATCTCCTATATTGCGGCGGCCAATTGTCCTGCTGTTTTTGTCAATATCGTCCGGGGCGGTCCAGGTCTTGGCGGAATTCTGCCCTCCCAGGGAGATTATTTCCAGGCCACCAAAGGCGGAGGCCACGGGGATTACCATCTGCTGGTCCTGGCACCGGACGGAGTTCAGGAAGCCGTTGAAATGACCATGCAGGCATTTACCCTGGCGGAAAAATACCGGGGACCTGTCATGATCCTGGGAGACGGCCTCATAGGCCAGATGATGGAACCTGTCGAGTTTCCCGATAATTTGAAAACCGAGCCCTCCAACAAAGACGACTGGGCCACAAACGGCATGGATACACGGAAGAGCAACAAAAGAAACCTGGTCAAATCTTTGTTTCTGGATCCCAAGGAACTCAATGACAACAACCTGGCCCTGAAAGCCAAATACGCCCAGATGAAAAGAGAAGAAATCCAGTTTGAAGCTTACAACACAGATGGGGATTACAAGGTGCTTATAACAAGCTTTGGTACCATGAGTCGGGTGTGTAGGACAGCCATTGACCTTTTAAAGGAAGAAGGCATTGAAGTGGCCATGTTAAGACCAAAAACAGTTTTCCCATTTCCGGAAAAGGCAGTCTTTGATGCTGCCACCAAAAAAAGCTGTAAAGCTGTCATCAGTATTGAAATGAACATGGGACAGATGGTGGAAGATGTTGAAAGGTGCGTCAAAGGCCAGCGGCCCGTTGAATTTTATGGCGAATGCGGCGGAGACATCCCGTCACCGGAAAAGATCATCGAAATCATCAAAGCAATGATATAGGAGCATATAATGGGAAAAGCATTTTCAAAGCCAAAAGCCCTCAGCGACACTATGACGCATTACTGCCCGGGCTGTACCCACGGCATTGTACACAGGCTTATTGCAGAAGTCATAGACGAGCTGGGTATCCAGGGAAGAACCGTTGGTATCGCCCCTGTGGGGTGCGCGGTCCTGGCATATAATTATTTTAACTGTGATTTCCAGGAAGCTGCCCATGGCAGAGCACCTGCCATGGCCACAGGCATTAAAAGAGTCCGACCTGATTTGATTGTATTTACCTACCAGGGAGACGGGGACCTTGCCAGTATAGGCATGGGAGAAATCATCCACGCAGCCAACCGGGGAGAAAAATTTACCACCATCTTTATCAACAACGCCATCTACGGCATGACCGGAGGACAGATGGCCCCAACCACCATGCCGGGCCAGCGTGCATCCACGGCACCCATGGGAAGAGATACAGACCTGACCGGGATGCCCATCAGAATGGCAAACCTCTTAAGTCAACTGGTAACACCAAGTTATATCACCCGGCAGGCGGTTCTTAAACCCCAGCAGGTCAACAAAACCAAAAAAGCCATTAAAAAAGCCTTTGAATACCAGGTGGAAGGAAAATGTTTCAGTCTTGTGGAAGTGATCTCCACCTGCCCGACCAATTGGGGGCTTACCCCCCTTGATTCGTTGAAATGGGCTGAAGAGACCCTGCTGCCCTATTATGAACTGGGTGATTTTAAAACCCCTGAATAAAATACAAAATTTTAACACTACTGATTTTAACACTATAGTTGTTTTTGGAGAAACCAATGCAAACAGAAATAAAATTTGCAGGATTTGGAGGCCAGGGAATTCTATTAAGCGCCAAACTTCTGGCCTATGCAGCAATGAAACAAGGTTCCTTTGTTGCCTGGGTACCTTCCTATGGGCCGGAGATGCGCGGGGGGACAGCCTATTGCACCGTTGTCATCAGTGACAAGCTCATAGGCTCTCCCATCATTAAAAATCCCACCCATCTTGTGGCAATGAACCTGCCTTCCCTGGAAAAATTTGTCAATGATGTCAAACCCGGGGGCATTGTATTCATCAACAGCTCCCTGATTCCTGTTACAAGTGATCGAAAGGATATTATACAGCTTGTGGTGCCCATCAATGAGATTGCCATAAAAGCCGGCAATATCAGGGCTTCCAATATTGTTGCCCTGGCCGCCTTTGCCGCAAAAAGCAAACTGGTTGACCTGGACCTGTTAAAAGACTGCATACGGGAAGAATTTGCCGCCAAGGCTAAAATTATTCCGCTGAATATGAAAGCATTTGATGAAGGTGTGAATTTTGCTAATAAAGGTATTTGAACAAATTAATAAATTTATAAGGGGGGCAGCATGATCAGAATAGAAATATCTCTTTTTCTTAAAAATGCACCTGGCGAACTTGCAAAATTAACTGAACTTTTAGCCGGGACCAATATTAATATTGATGCCATCACAATCCAGGATGCATCTGCCTATGTCCAGAACCTTTTTGAGGCCAGGGGCAAATCCTTAAAAAGACTTGCATCCTATGCCAGCTACAGCTCCATGCGAAGAGACTCAGCAGAATTTGCCCTGATAAGGCTCATTGTTGACAACCCTGAAAAAGCCATGGATCTTTTAAAAGAAAATGATTACCTGTTTGACTCAAAAGAAGTTGTAACCATTGATATTACAAACAAACCAGGTGAATTTACAAAAATTACCAAAAGATTTGGACAAGAAAAAATTAATATTAATTATGTTTACGGGTCTGTGTCTGATTCTGGTGGCAAATGTCTATTTGTATTCTGCCCAGAGGTTGTAAAAGCAGCCGCAGATATTTTTAAGGATGGTTACTAAGACCTTGCATTCCAACAAAATTATTTTAATTTGATAACAGCTAACAGCTAATTATCAAGGCTTTCTCTTGTCTTTTAACACCTGATTTGAGATAACGATTCTCTGAATCTCGCTTGTGCCTTCATATATGGTAAACACCCGTGCATCCCGATAAAATCTTTCAACATTATAATCTTTGGTAAACCCGTAACCACCATGTATTTGAATTGCCCGTGCCGTCACCTCGTTTACCATTTCAGATGCAAAAAGTTTGGCAATGGACGCTTCTTTTGTATAAGGCTTGCCACTGTCTTTCATGGATGCTGCTGAAAAAACCAATTGCCTGGCTGCCTCAATCTGGGTGGCCATATCTGCAATCTGAAACCGAATGGCCTGATGTTTTGAAATGGCAGTACCAAATT
>JAHJDU010000589.1 GCA_018812385.1 Pseudomonadota bacterium | reverse complement strand
TCTTGGCGAATAATGGCACAACTTGATATCTCAACTTTCAAAGTTGCCAGATTTGAGTTGGGTCAATATTTCAAAAACAACAATTGCCAAACTAAGGAAACCATTATGGCCCGGTTTTTTAAGAACCGTGAAAAAAGCAAAGGACAGAGCCCCGGAGCCCTCATTTTTATCGGGGATCAAAAAGTAGATTCTGTCAAGACACGGGTGATTGACTATGATTTATCGATCCTGACCGATCAGGAATTGCTGGATATCAAAGACGGCTCTCATTTTAAAAAAACTGAAACAGTTACCTGGATTAATATCAATGGCCTGCATAATATTGAATTTATCGGTGAAGTCGGTCGGGTGTTCGACTTGCACCCGCTGGTATTGGAAGATATCCTGAACACTGGACAGAGACCAAAAACAGAGGAATTTGATTCCTATATTTTTATTGTATTAAAGATGATCCGTTTTGACAAGGAAACCGAAATGATCATCAACGAACAATTGAGCATCATACTTGGAGAAAACTTTTTGCTGACATTTCAAGAACAACCCGGGGATGTTTTTGAACCGGTCAGGGAAAGAATCAGAAAACAAAAATCGCGCATCCGGGGATCGGGGACGGATTACCTTGCCTATGCCCTTATCGACACGGTTGTGGATAATTACATTTATATTATCGAGCTGATAGGAGAAAAAATCGAAGATCTTGAAGAAGAAATTCTTATAGGACAAGACGCGACTGTTATGGAAAGAATCAATTTGTTCAAGCGAGAAATCAATTACCTGAGAAAATCCATCCGGCCGGCAAAAGAGGCTATCCTTCACCTTTCCCGGCTTGACAGTGACCTGTTTCACGAAAACACGATGCCATTCTTAAAAGATCTTCAGGATCTTATCAATCAGGCGACAGAAGCCATTGAGACATATAGAGACCTTTTAACGGACCAGCTGAATATTCATAACTCTGTGATGGCAAACAAGATGAACGATATCATGAAAATTTTAACCATATTCGCAGCCATATTTATTCCTTTAACCTTTATTGCAGGTATCTATGGCACAAATTTTGAGTATCTACCCGAATTACATTATAAATACAGTTATTTTATTTTCTGGGCAGTCATGATCACCGTGGCTGGCAGTCTTCTATTTTATTTCAAACGAAAGCGCTGGCTCTAGAAAATAAATATTAGAACCAGTCTTTCTTTTTAAAATAATAAAACATTATCCCAACTACCCCAGCAAAGACAGCCCAGACAGCCGAATAGCCCCAACTCCATTCCAGTTCCGGCATATATTTGAAATTCATGCCGTAAATACCGGCAATAAATGTCAAAGGAATAAAGATCGTGGCTGTGATGGTCAGTGTTTTCATGATTTCATTCATTTTGTTGTTGACGTTGGTCAAAAAGATGTCATGAAGTCCGGAAACCAGTTCCCGGTTTATGTCAATGGTCTCCTGGATATGAACCACATGGTCGTAAATATCCTTGAAAAAAATCAAATTGCTTTCATCAATAAGACTGAACTCTTTTCTTTGAACCGCACTGATGATTTCTCTGAGTGGAGAGGTTGCTTTTTTCAATGCAATCAGCTTTCTTTTCATATTATTGATGGCATGGAATGTCTCTTTGGCAGTGGAAATAAAAAGCTCTTCATCCAGAGCTTCAATTTTGTTCTCTAAAATTTCAAGAATAATGAAATAGTTATCAACCACAGTATCAATTAAAGCATAGGTCAGATAATCAGCCCCTTTTCTTCGAACCCTGCTCTTTACAGCCCTGATTCTGTCTCTCAATGGATTAAAAATCGTTCCCACTCTCTCCTGGAAAGAAATGACAAAATTGGATCCCAGTATAATACTAAACTGCTTGTCGCATATGTCTTCCGTCTTTTCATCATAGTAAAGCATCTTAAAAACAATAAAGGTAAAACTATCAAACTCTTCAATTTTAGGACGGGTTCCTGTGTGAACGATATCCTCAAGAATCAGCGGGTGGATATCAAAATATCGGCCGATTTTTTCAATCAGTTCTATTTCATGAAGGCCGTCAATATTGATCCAGGTGACGCTGGATTCATCCTTAAAGGGAAAGCATTCTTCAATATCTATCACCTCTTTTTCCCGGATATGATCCGGATCATAATCCATGATTCTGATCCTTGTTTTTTCAGCCCTTTTTTCTCCAACATGAACCAGAGTTCCTGGTGGAAAACCCGCTTTTTCAGATGTTTTTGTTAATGATTCCAATGTTAATCCTTCAAAGCCCCTTCCATACATTTGGAATAAAATTTTTCAATGTACTGCTTGACCATCCTGCGGGCAGAAAATTGCGCCCCCGTGCTTTTCATGGTTTCCTTCATCAGTCCTACCCATTCGTGTGGGATCCCATTGTCAGACATGTTGTAATACAGCGGGATGATTTTCTGCTCAAGGGCCTGGTATAGTTTATCAGCATCGCTGCCATCAGGATCAGGTGATGTTTTATCGTGTTCCACACCCCAGCCATTTTTCTCATTAAATCCCTCCTCCCACCATCCGTCCAGTATGCTCAATTGCGGTACGCCGTTCAGGGAGGCCTTCATGCCACTCGTCCCACTGGCCTCAAAAGGCGGCAGTGGATTGTTCAGCCATATATCCACCCCATGCACCAGATACTGGGCCAATTGTTCGCCATAATCCTCCACAAAGGCAATCCTGCCGCCCAGTTGCGGATTGCGGGCCAGATTGATAAGATCCTGCAGGAGTCGTTTGCCTGGATCATCTGCAGGGTGAGCTTTGCCGGCAAAGATGATCTGTATGGGCCGCCAGCGGTCCTTGAGATGTTTTTTAAGACGTTCCAGGTCCTTGAAGATCAACAAAGCCCTTTTGTAAGTGGCAAACCTGCGGGCAAACCCGATGGTCAGCACGGACGGGTCCAGAAGGGCACCTCCCGTAAGCGTAATGGAGGTACTGGCATCCCCGTTGGCCCATCGAAGGCGAGACCGTTCCCGAATCGCATCGATCAGTTTCACTTTCAGCCAATAGTGTGTCTGCCACAACTCAATGTCCGGAACGGTGTCCAACCGCTGCCAGATTCCCGGATCATCATGTCTGTCCAGCCAGTCCGCCCCGATATATTTGTCCAGCAGGAGTTTCATCTTGGGTTCAATCCAGGTGGGCACGTGGACACCGTTGGTAACGTAATCAATGGGGACCTTATCTTCGGGAATGCCCGGCCACAGGCTTTGCCACATCTGTTGCGATACCTGGGAATGTCGTCTGCTGACAGCATTCCTACAACCGGACAGCCTTAGGGCAAGGGCGGTCATGTTAAATCCGTGTTCTGGTTTTTCCGGATGGATTCCCAGTTGAAAAAATGCATTGCGGTCAAGCCCCAAACCGGGCCAATAGGATTGAAAATATTTTTCAATCAGGTAGAAGGGAAACACATCGTGACCCGCCGGAACTGGTGTGTGTGTCGTAAATACTGTTGCTTTGATATTCTTTTTCAAAGCTGCAGGAAAATCTTTACCCGTTGCAACGGTTTCTCTGATGCGTTCTAACAGGGCAAAAGCGGCATGGCCTTCGTTCAGGTGTAAAAGATAATGATCTATTCCTAAGGCTTTGAGCATTTGGGCGCCACCCAGCCCCAATACAATTTCCTGGCGCAGGCGCTGCTCAAGATCACCCGTATAGAGCCGGGCAGAGATCCCCCGGTTCCAGGGATCATTTATGTCAATATCCGTATCCATCAAATAGAGGGATACACGGCCGACAGCAACCTTCCACACAGCTACATGGATAGGCGGATCAGTCAGCCCTACCTCAATGACAAGCTGGGTCCCATCCTTGTCCAGCACTTTGGAAATAGGAGCTGCCTCCCGGTTGACGGACTCAATGAGATTCTGCTGCCACCCGTCATCCGGTATCCGCTGTTTAAAATACCCTTCCGGGTACATGAATCCCACTGCAACCAGGGGGACGCATAAGTCGCTGCATTCTTTTATAAAATCTCCGGCCAGAAAACCCAATCCCCCCGCATAAAACGGCAAGGAACGGTGAAGACCGAATTCAGCGGAAAAATAGGCCACGGCATATGTGTGATCCGGCAGGACAGGTTCCATTAAACCACACTTTTTTTGACCCATGTAGGTATTGAATTGATTCATCACATCATCGTACCTGCGGATGTAGTCAGGATCAACACCGGCTTTTTCCAGAAGCGGGCTGGGAAATTCCCTGAGCATTTTGTCAGGGTTGTGGCCACTTTCTTTCCAGGCTTGTCGATCCAGTGCCTTGAAGAGCATTCTTGCGCCGGGATTCCAGCTCCACCAGAGATTTTCAGCCAGATCCTCAAGCCCGGAAAGACGCTCCGGTAAATGGGGAAACAATGGTTTTTCCGTATGTTTTTTTTTCATATTTTTTATCTCCTATAAAATGAAATTGACATTCCCATATGCGGCAGCCCATGAAACTTTTCAAATTCAATCCTTTTTTATCACGTGCGTGAAACCTTGAACACAACAGGTCCGATTTTAATATCTATCCTCCGATTTAATAGGTTAACAGCATCTTTTAACTTGAATCATATTTGTCATACCGGCTACCCAGACAGGTTGGCCCGCGGTAATGATCGCCAAATCCCCCACTGACATATCTCCTGCATCAACAGATAGTTTGGCTAAAGTTTCGATGATATCATCCGTATCCTTAAGATCCTGAATCAAACAAGGATAAATTCCCCGGAAAAGTGAGAGTTGTCTCATGGTTGTCTTATCGGGTGTAAATGCTATAATCGGTTGTTTGGGCCTGAACCGGGATATATGGATAGCTGTCCGGCCGGTTTTTGTCGGCGCTAAGATTGCTACAGCATCAAGGTGATCTGCCAATACGCAGACGGCATAAGACACAGCATCCGATACTTCTTTTTCAGGCTTCATTTTAAGATATCGATCATGAGTGTATGTTTTTTCTGCCTCGGCTATAATGCGAATCATATACCGAATAGCTTGAATGGGATAATTCCCAGTAGCTGTTTCTTCCGAAAGCATGACAGCATCCGTTCCGTCCAGAACGGCATTTGCGACATCCGATGCCTCGGCTCTGGTAGGTCGAGGTGAATCCACCATGGATCGCAGCATCTGGGTGGCGGTAATAACCGGTTTTCCTGAATCATTCGCTTTTTGAATCAATCGTTTCTGTATCCCGGGAACTTCTTCTAACGGTATTTCCACACCCAGGTCCCCCCGGGCCACCATAATTGCGTCGGCAACACCCAGGATTTCATCATAATGATCGAGGGCCTCATGCTTTTCAATTTTGGCGATGACTGGCGTATTCTTGTTTTTCCGGCAAATGATGTCTTTTATATTTTGAATATCTGCCGCCGTTCTGACAAATGACAGTGCTATATAATCCACGTCATGATCCAGGCCAAAAATCAAATCTTCGCGATCTTTGTCTGTCAGTGAAGGCATGCGAATGGTTCCGGATGGCAGATTAATCCCTTTGTGAGACGTCAGCCCCCCGCCTGTAATGACCTCACAATGAATTTCAGAACCTTTTACCGAACGAACACTAAGTTCCAAAAAACCATCGGCAAGTAATATTCGATCATTAACCTTCACTTCTTCGCTTAAAAGCGGGTAGGTAACAGAAATGCGCTGCTTTGAGCCTTCAACGGTCTGAGTGGTAAGAATAATATATTGCCCCGGTTCTATACGAACTCCAGGGTCAGGAATATGCCCTATCCGAATTTTGGGTCCTCCGAGGTCCTGTAATATGGCAACAGGTTTGCCAAGTTCCCTGGCAATCTCTCGGATAGTTTGAATTTTTTTTCCATGGTCCAAGTGTGTTCCATGAGAAAAATTCAAACGGGCTACACTCATGCCATTTGAAATCAATTCCCGAATGATCTCAGGTGTTTCACTGGCCGGTCCGATTGTACAAACAATTTTTGTTTTTGGTAGGCTGATACTCAAAATAGTGCTCCTGGTGTTTCAGTTTTTCACATGGGCTGACATCTGTAATTTATACTCTGAACAGTCCTCTCTATAAAAAATTCTTATAAAATAAAATCAGTGGCCAGAAATTTGCTTTTATGGTCCCGAACGATGGTGGTGATGATCTTTTTGTTCAAGTCTGTCTGCTTAGCCGCGACAAGTGTTCGGATGGAAAAAACCCGCAGCGCATCCGATACGGAAAGGGTTCCTTCAGCCGAATCCTTCCGTCCTGTAAAGGGGAAGGTATCCGGCCCCCTCTGGCACTGGCTGTTGATGTTGACCCTGCAGACCTGGTTGACCAGTGGGTCAATCAAATTGGCGATTTGGTCAGGATCACTACCAAAAATGCTGACTTGCTGACCGTAACTCGAATGAATCATGTAGTCAACGGGTTCACTGACGTTTTTGAATGACAGAACTGGAATGACCGGCCCGAATTGCTCTTCATGATAGACCCGCATTTTATTGTTGACCGGATAAAGAACCGCCGGAAAAAAGAAACTGCCGCAAACCGTTGTTTCGGACGTGTTGACGATTCCGGCACCTTGTTCAACAGCGTCTGACACCAGCGCCTCAAGATAACTGGTTTTGTCTTTTTCTGCAACCGGTGTTATGAAAACTCCTTCCTGCCATGGCATGCCAAAAGTTAAAGCATTCACAGCTTTGGCAAAGCGTTCAAGAAAGACATCAATAATGTCGGCCTGAACAAACAGGATTTTAAGAGCCGTACACCGCTGCCCGTTAAAGGAAAGGCAGCCTAAAACGCATTCCCTTACCGCCAGATCCAGATCAGCTCCTTTGAGCACAATGGCCGGATTTTTGGCCTCCAGCCCCAGTACGCAGCGGAGGCGATTGGGATTGGGATGTTGTTTTTTTAATGCATTTGCCGTTTTGCTTGTGCCGATCAGTCCCAGAACGTTGATTTTCCCGGAAGCCATGAGCGGGGGAATCAGCGTTCTGCCTTCGCCATAAATAATGTTTATAACCCCTTTGGGAAAAATCTGACAAAAAGCCTCCAACAGCGGTGCATAAAGAAGAGCACCATGCTTGGGTGGTTTTAAGATGACGGTGTTTCCCATGACAAGCGCGGGTATCAGTGTTGTGAAGGTCTCGTTGAGAGGATAATTGAAGGGTCCCATGCACAGGACAACGCCCAGGGGAGCTCGGCGGATCTGGCCGATGATGTCTTCTTCTATGGAAAACCTGGAAGAAATTCGATCCAGGTCTTTCAGGGCGGCAAGTGTATCGTTGATGTATTTGATAGTACGGTCGAATTCTTTGCCGGAATCCTGGTAGGATTTGCCCACCTCCCACATCAGAAACCGCACCACACGTTCCTTTACCTCAATCATTCGAAAAACGAACCGTTCCATATGGTCAATTCGATCTGCAACGGATAGGGTGGGCCAGATGCCACGCCCATGATCATAGGCTGCCACTGCTGCATCAAGTGCCTCAAGTGCATGTGACTCGCACAACAAAGGATATTCTCCGATAAAAAAAGGCTTCGGGTCTGTATCATCCGCCACCCAAACCGGTGAAAGCACCCGCTGACGCGGGCCATCCCAGGCCCGAATCTCACCATTGATGAGATAGCCGGTCTGAATGCAGGGAATATCCTTTAAAAGGGTTTTGGGTATATCCGTGGTCCGCGGAAATACGCTTTGAATCTTTTCAGCTAATGTCATGATTTGTTTCTCCTAAATGAATGGCCAGTTTATATCCGTCCAATGGTTCCGGCTGCAAGGTCAAGGCGGGTTACAGCAGCCTTGTAATCATGGATCGCTTTGAGGTGACGGGTCAGGCTTTGCTGAACCATGACTTCCGCATCCAGAAGATCGGTGATGGTGAACAGGCCGTTTTGATACCGGTTCCTCACGATACGCAGGGATTCTTCTGATTGACCTATTGCGGCCCGGGCGACCCGGATGCGAGCCCATGCGCTCTGGGCATTGAAAAAAGCCTGGCGGGTCTCTGCGCAAACCTGGTGTTCCATGGCCCTGAGCATGGCCTGTGTCTGTTTTAAGTTAATTCCGGCCTCCCGTATTTTTGCCGATATCCGGCCTCCGGTAAACAGTGGCACTGAAACAACGGCACCGATGGTGTAATTGGAACCAGTGCCTTTAAAATCTTCTGAGTTGATTTCATAGTTCCCTGCAAGATTGACAGACGGATGCCGCAATGATTTGGATTTGTCTATTTCTTTTTGGGCAATCTGTTGCTGAAGGTTCAGTTGTTTCAGATCCGGCCGGTTTGAAAAGGCGGCACTGATCCATGAATCCATACTTCCAACGACAGGGTTACCGGGTTTCAGCGGGGAGATCAGTTTGTAGTACATGTCTGTGCCAATCCCCATGGCGACATTCAGATTGCACCTGGCAATGTTTGTCTGGCTCTGCGCCTCTAATATCTGCTGTTCCAGGTCGGCCATATGGACCTGGGCTCTCAGCAGATCGCTTTTTGCCACAAATCCGCCGTTATATCGAGACTGTATCAGTTTCAGGTGGGATCCGGCTGTTTCAAGTATGTGACTGAGAACCTGCTGGTTTTCCCGGGCAAGCAGAACCTGAATGTAAGCGGTTATGGTTCCTGCAGTGACCTGCTGCCGGGCCCGGTCTGCAGAAACGACGGCAGACTCCTGGTTCAGCCGGGCCTGTTGAACGGCATACCAGGTCTGCCCGCTGTCATAAACCGGCCAGGTAACAGAAAGAACTGATGCCGCGTTCGTAATGCCGTCAGGGTCATTGAGCCGATCCGGGTCAAAGTCTGTGGCAGTAATGGATTGCTGATTAAGCCGGGTTCCAAATGCCCACATGGGATTTGTGGTGTGACTGAACTGCTCAGATACCTGGATTTGGGGAATTGCCCCGGACCGGGCCTGGAGGGTTTTCTCCCTGCTCGAAAGAACCCCGTATCGGGCTGCCTGAAGCCGGGGGTTGTTGGACAGTGCCGTGTCCACAGCACCGGAAAGGGTCAGCTCCGCTGTCAGGCCCGAAAAAGGTACAGCCAGTAACCATAGCGCAACCATACCGCCATACCAATATCGTAAAATCTTTTTTTTTAATCGTTTCGTCATTTTTTTCCTCATTCAACTGGCTGTCTTAGTCTGTGAATCATTCTTTTTTCCGGCAGGTTTCAGATGACCGGATTCCCAGCGCTTGTCCATAAAATACAGTACGGGCACCGTCATTCTGGAAAAGAGCAGTGATGCGACTTCTCCGGCCATGAGAGATATGGCAAGACCCTGGAAAATGGGATCGAACAAAATAACCGAAGCACCGACAACCACGGCAGCTGCTGTCAGCATCATGGGACGGAACCGTACAGCCCCGGCATCAATAACAGCCTGGTCCAGGGGCATTCCCTGCTGGAGTCTCAGTTCGATAAAATCCACCAGGATGATGGAGTTGCGCACCACAATTCCCGCGCCGGCAATGAAACCGATCATGGAGGTAGCGGTAAAAAAGGCATTCATGGCCCAGTGGGCAGGCAGAATCCCGATCAGGGAAAAGGGAATGGCCACCATTATGACAAAGGGGGTTGAAAAGGACTGGAACCATCCCACCACAAGGACAAAGATCAGGACCAGGACCACCCCGAATGCCAGACCCAGATCCCGGAACACCTCGTAGGTAATATGCCACTCTCCATCCCATTTCATGGCAAGATGGCGGTCGGTTTCCGGGAGAGCCGCGGTGTGCTGGACAATGCCATAGCCTTCAGCGGTTTTGAGGGTGTCGATTTTTTTCCACATCTCCAGGATGGCATAGACCGGGCTTTCCTTTGCACCGGCCACATCCGCGGTGACATAGATGACCGGCATTAAATTTTTATGATAAATGCTTCTGTCCGGCTCTGTCTGCTGGACACGGAGCAAAGAGGACAGGGCTAAAAGGCTGCCGTCAGCCGCGGGAACCTTGATGGCCCCCAACCGGTCTATACCGGCCCTTGTTGCCAGGGCCGGCTGGAGTACGATGGGAACATCTTCTTTTTCCAGGGGCAGGTGGAGCAGACCCGAGGGTTGTCCTTCCAGGACAACCTTAAGGGTCTGGGCAATCTTTCCCACGCTGATACCGTGCAGTGCCGCTTTTTCCTGGTCAATATCCAGCTGGTACCGGACCTGGTCTTCTTCCATATACCAGTCTACATCCACTACGCCTTCTGTTGTTTCAAAAATATCCCTTACCTTGAGTGCCAGTTCTTTTTGTTGAGCATAGTCCGGGCCATAGATTTCAGCCACAAGAGTGGATAATACGGGTGGACCCGGAGGAACTTCAGCAATTTTGACCCTTGCCCCGTATCGGTCGGCAATGGCTTTTAGGGCCGGTCTCACCCGTTTTGCAATGTCATGGCTTTGTTGTTGCCTTTTGCCTTTACCTGCCAGATTCACCTGGATATCGGCCATGCCGGGTCGATTTCTCAAGTCATAGTGTCGGACCAGACCATTGAAGTTAAAAGGGCCTGCGGTTCCTGTGTGGATCTGGTAATCCACCACTTCATTGACGGTCTTGATGTATTCCCCCATTTCCAGGGCAGCGGCCGCCGTGTCTTCAAGGGTGGCGGTTTCCGGCATGTCTAAAATCACCTGGAATTCACTCTTATTATCAAAGGGCAGCATTTTGACCCGGACCAGACCAAAGGCCACCATGGAACAGGCCAGAAGCAGCAGGCCTGCCACGGTCAAAAGAAAGCCCCATTGCCAGACAGGGTTGTGAAGCAAAGGGTCCATGACTCTGCGATAGAGCCGTGTGGACCAGTCATCTGCGTTGTGATCCCCCTGGTGGGCCGATCCTTCCGGCTTGATCATCCTTACCGCAGCCCAGGGGGTGACGATGAACGCCACCAGCAGGGAAAAGAACATGGCAGCTGACGCACCCACGGGTATGGGGCGCATATAGGGCCCCATCAGACCGCCCACAAAGGCCATGGGTAAAATGGCAGCAATGACGGTAAAGGTCGCAAGGATGGTGGGATTGCCCACTTCATCCACAGCCTCAATGGCTACTGTATACCGGGAACGGCCCTTGTTTTCAGGAAGCCTGTAATGACGGACCATGTTTTCCACGACCACGATCGCGTCATCCACTAAAATACCAATGGAAAAGATCAGGGCAAACAGGGTGATGCGGTTCAAGGTGTAACCATACAGGTAAAAGGTTGTCAATGTCAGGGCCAGGGTGACGGGAATGGCAAAGGCCACCACACCGGATTCCCTGTGGCCCAGGGTGAACCAGATGAGAATTGTGACAGACACAACCGCTATGAGCATGTGAAGCAGCAGTTCATCTGATTTTTCCTTGGCTGTTTCACCATAATGGCGGGTAATGGTCATCTGAACATTGTCCGGGATGATCCGTCCCTTGGCATCCTCCACCCTTTCCAATACCTTGTCGGCCACACCAATGGCGTTGGTGCCCTTGCGTTTGGCCACGGTCAGGGTAACCGCGGGCCAGACCCCTTTGGAGGCCTCCATGGGGGTTATCTGTTTTTCGTGGGCAGCCGGCCCGGTTCCAAAAAAGACATACTGATTTGGGTCTGAGGGTCCGTCTTCAATCTCTGCCACATCTCGTAAATAAACGGGTCTGCCCTTGTACACATTGACCACAACCCGGCCCACATCTTCGGCATCCTTGAGAAGGCCGCCGGTATGAACTACCACCTGGCCCTGCCGTGAGGGGAAATTTCCAGAATCAGATGCGTGGTTCGCGGCTGCCACAAGGCCGGTCACCTGTTCCATGTCCAGACCATAGGCTGCCAGCCGGGTAGGATCCAGGCGTACGTTGACCTGTCTTTGTTCACCCCCGATGATGGTGGTGATGGAGACATTAGGTTCCTGCTTGATAAGATCCTCCACCTCAGCGGCCAGTCGTCTGAGCATATAATGATCCACCTCTTCGCTCCAGAAGGTCAAGGCCAGGATGGGGACATCATCAATATATCTGGGCCGGATGAGAGGGGGGCTCACCCCGGATGGAATCCGGTCATAATTGGCCATGAGTTTGGATTAGAGCCTGACAATGGAGGCCTCTTCATCCTGCCCTACCAGGAATCGAACCACAGCCATGGACATGCCGGGCATGGAGGTGGAATGGATGTATTCAACTCCCGGGATTTCCCAGAGCAGTTTTTCCATGGGTTTGGTGACCCGCTGTTCCACTTCCTTTGCACTGGCTCCCGGCATCTGGACAAAGACATCGATCATGGGAACGATGATCTGCGGTTCTTCTTCCCTGGGCAGGGCAATGACAGCGGCAATGCCCAGGAGAATGGAGGCAATGATAATCAGGGGGGTCAGTTTGGAATTGATGAAATAGGTGGATATTTTTCCGGCAGGTCCCAGCTTGACGGTCATGACGCATCCTCTACTTTAATGCCGTTTTTCAGTCCGGAAGGAGGGGACACCACATACCGGGTTCCGGGTTTCATTCCCGAGATGATTTCAATCTCATCCTTGAAACGTCTGCCGGTTCTCAAGAGTCGGAATCGGGCGATGGCTGTATCATCCACCAGAAAATAGCCGGTGAGCTGTCCCTGCTTTACGATGGCAGATTCAGGGATCAGCAGCATACCGCCTTCGCCCACAGGGATGTTGACCCTTGCAAACATGCCCGAGCGGAGCCAGGTATTTTCCGGTAGATTGACCTTTACCGTAAAAGAGCGGCTTTTCTCATCTGCCATGGGGGCTATGGTTTTTATGATACCTTTAATCAATGGTGACCCTTCCTGGGCTGGAATGCTGATATCCATGGTCTGGCCTACACTGACGGCCTGGATATGATGTTCCGGAAGGATGAGTTCGGCCTGGAAGCCGCCTTGTTTTTCCAGGGTGAGCAAAGGGGTTCCAGGGGAGGCCAAGTCCCCGACATTGATCATTTTTGCTGTCACCATTCCCCCATAGGGTGCCAGAATCGTTGCATCCTTCTGGGAAATGCTGGCCCCGGAAACCGTGGCTTCCGCCTGTTGTATACGTGACTGAGCCGCGGCCATCATGGCTTCTGTCTGGGACAGGGCGGCCTGGGCCTGACGGTGCCGGGCTTCAATCTCTTCAAATTCCTGGCGGGTGGCAGATTCTTCCTTGTAAAGCTTCTGGTATCTTTTGTAGGTAGCTTCGGCAAGTTCTGCGCCTGCCCTGGCCGCATTTCTGGCAGAAACAGCAGCGGTTTCAGCTTTCCTGGCTTCGGACAGACCGGCCTGGCTCTGGCGGAGACCCACTTCAACCTGTCTTTTGTCCAGAACAACCAGGATGTCTCCCTGTTTTACCAGGTCTCCTTCCCTGACCGCAACAACCTTGACAGTCCCTATGATTTTGCTGGACAGGGTGCTGGCTGCCTGCGCTGTTATGGTTCCAAGGGCCTCATAAACAAAGGGCTGGTTACTGATGGCAGCCACAGCCACGGCCGCCTTGACGGTTGAAGGCGGGCTTGCTTCGGTGGTCCCGGGTTCTATTTTATCATTGCATCCTGTTAAAAATAACAGGATACCAAAGAATATAGAGAACTTGAACAACGATTTTGTAACCATGGAATCTCCTTTTTTCCGTTGAGAATGCGATGACACCTGCATTTTTTATGCGATTGTAATCTTCTTTTCCAGGTAAACATCCTGCAAGGCATTTAAGATCTCAACACCTTCCTTCATTGGTTTCTGGAATGCTTTCCGGCCGGATATAAGGCCCATTCCGCCTGCCCGTTTATTAATAACAGCAGTCTTGACGACATCTTTAATGTCATTTTTGCCGCTGGCGCCACCGGAATTAATCAAGCCAATTCGTCCCATGTAGCAATTCACAACCTGATATCGGGTAAGGTCAATGGGGTGGTCTGTTGTCAATTTGTCATAAACAAGCGGATCGGTTTTCCCGAAATCCACGGCATTGAATCCGCCGTTGCACTCGGGCAGTTTCTGCTTTATGATATCCGCCTCAATGGTTACACCAAGATGGTTTGCCTGTCCGGTAAGATCTGCTGAAACATGATAATCCATGTCGTCCTTTTTAAACGCATTGTTTCGCAGATAGCACCAGAGTATGGTAAACATTCCCAATTCGTGAGCTCGTTCAAATGCCTGTGACACTTCCATGATCTGTCTGCCGGAGTTTGCAGAGCCATAGTAAATTGTTGCCCCTACTGCACATGCACCCATGTTAAAAGCCTGTTCAACAGAAGCAAACATTTTTTGATCATGTCTGTTTGGGTATGAAAGCAACTCGTTATGGTTGATTTTCAGGATGAATGGTATTTTGTGGGCATATTTCCTGGACACAGCACCCAAGACCCCCAGCGTTGAAGCAACTGCATTGCACTGACCCTCAACAGCCAGCTTGATGATGTTTTCCGGGTCAAAGTATATTGGATTCGGGGCAAAAGATGCCCCTGCCGAGTGCTCTATACCCTGGTCAACGGGCAGTATGGACAAATACCCAGTACCACCCAGCCTGCCGTGGTTAAATACGGATTGAAGGTTTTTTAGAACATTGCTGTTTCTGTTGGTTGCTATCATGATCCTGTCAATGAAATCAGGTCCCGGTAGATTCAGGTTTTCCTTTTTCACGGTGTGGCAGGTATGTTCCAGAAGAAACTGTGTTTCTTCTCCAAGTAGACGTGTTATTCGATCAAACATAGGGTTTCCTTGTTACATTGTTTTGTTTTGTGAAACAATCAACCATCCAACATAAAGAATATAGGACAGTCACAGGACCAATATCAGACGAGGAGCCAGACCCAGGATAACTGATAAAAAAGGAAGGGTCATGGTGTTGTACCTGTTTTTACAGGCAGTTCCATTCGAGTTGCCCACTCGGTCCATCCGGCATCATACCACAAAATCCGGCTGTATCCGAGAAGATGTTTCAGAACGAAAAAGGTCTGACTGGCTTGATGCCCGGTTCTGCAATGGACAATGACAAGCGATTCCTTTAAAGGAATTATTTGTTCATAGGCTGTCTTGAGTTCTGAAATGGGTTTGAAGTCTAAACCATCTGTGGTTTTAACAGTATCCAGGTCAAATGGGCGGTTGATGGCCCCGGGAATGTGCCCAGGGCGGGCCTCGTCTGATTTTTCTCCTGTATAATATGCTTTTGGTCTGACATCTATGATAAGAGCTGTTTTGTTCTGTGCATGGGACAATACGGTCTTATAATCAATTGTAAATTGATCCTGATCTGCATCCGGGTAGATGGAGATTGGTATCTCCGGAAGTATCGTATTTGTTGAAAGTCCCAATGCTTTCCATTTCATAAATCCGCCGGAAAGTAACGCGTAATTTGCGTGCCCGAGTCTTTCCAGAGCCATCCCGACCAGGGTTGAGTCCTGAACCTTTTCCCCATAAATCAGCACCACAAGGGTCTCAGGCTGGATTCCCATCAATGACAGGTGGCCTGCCAGTAAATTAGTCGGCAAAAGACAGGACGGCACCCCTTTGATGTTCCCCCTTAAGCTCTCCACATTCAAGGACAGGGAACCCGGTATATGGCTGGTATTGTATTCAGGCTGGCTGCGCAGATCAATTGCCCGTATGCCGGGATCATTCAAATGAGCGGAAAGCCAATGTGCATCAATGATACCGGGAAGAGTAAGGCCTGCGATGAGCGAATCTTCCATAGTGGGGGTATTTGCGGCCGAAGTAGAATCAGGCATCAGAAAAAACTGTCGCCATTGGTTAATTTTTCGGGCAAAAGATTCCGGGACCGGTTCGGATCGAAGTGATATTGGCTTCAGACATCTGCTGATAAATCCATCCAATCCTTCCGTCAGCAGGTAAACATTGTTGAACCCCATACGGGAAAGGGCATCTCTGGCCTGTGCCGGATGGGTCATCCCATTGGAGTATAGCACAATAATTCCCTGGTTCCGGTGTGGTTCAAGCTGTTTAACAAGATCCTTTAAAGGGATATGACGGGCTGTTTTGATATGAAATTTTAAAAATTCAGGTTCAGATCTGACATCGACAAGAACAAGGTCTTGTCCCCCCGCGATGATCCTTTGAGCCAGCTCTTCGGGCTCCATATGATCAAGCGCATTGTCTATCCGGGTTAGCAGCGCCTGTTCCGATACTCCTGACGAAATTGATTGAGGTAGCGTCTGCAGCCCATTCGTCTTTGCAGCAGAAGGGGGTTCTCCAGAAAGCATGAAAACAGAAAATCCGGCGATCAGCAGAACAAAAGAGAATA